>JAISQS010000720.1 GCA_031274045.1 Planctomycetaceae bacterium
GACTTCATTTTCTACCGAGCGATACATTCCTAATGGAATGTAATAACGCGAAAAAATAGAACGGATTGGAAATATACTTCCGGCAGTCATGAAAATGACGTTATGCAGATGATGCGTTAGGCGGGAAGAAGGCTGGAAGGCATTAGGCAGCGAACCTAACGCCTCCATGCCTAATGACTCAAACCTTCGGTAAAAAAATACAGTAATATATCAGTGAAATACTTCGACGCTGTAGAAAAAACAAACAAACCTTATTTACAACCTGATTTTCTTACAAAAACAACCTTAGTAGCCAGTGAATCACCCACAAACATAACCTTATTACCTTATTTTAACTGTGTAACCTAATAAGGTAATAAGGTTGAAATTTTCTATTGTCAATAGCTACTAAGGTTGTTTTGTTTAGGAAAAATCAGGTAAAAATAAGGTTGAGTTAAAGTCGAATATTTCGCTGATATATTATCAAATACATTTATGACCGCCGAATGTATAACAAGGGTTATGAATAACACTAAAATTGAATTTGACAGATCGAATGCAAGCGAAACAAATCTATTGTTGTTGTCAACAGATTTTACAGAATTGGTAGATTTGTTTTTTATTAAGATTTGTTAAATCTGTGTAGTCTATTGTTCTTGTTATTTTGTGTTTTTTTGTTGTTTTCTGTTGTTGTATTCGTCGGCGAATTTCTGGATCGCTTTCAGCAACTCATCTCGATCAATCGGCTTTGTCAACACCGCATCACAGCCAGCCGAAATCATCTCCTCCTCACTCCCGAAATTTGCCGTCAACGCAAGTATCGGTCGACTAAATCCACGCTTGCGTAACTCCCGCGTCGCCTCAAATCCATCCATAATCGGCATCTGCATGTCCATCAATATCACATGGAACACCTCACCCAACTCCTCACTCTCCACAACCTTCTCTATCGCCATCCGACCATTCGTCGCCGTCTCAACACGCGCTCCCGCATCACGCAACTTCGCCTCCGCCACAAGCAAATTCACTATCCCATCATCCACCACCAACGCATGATACCCCGAAAGAGGTAACGTATTGTCAACCTCCTCAGAAATGTCACCACCATGACTCGACGGCGTTCTCAACAAATCACCCAACGGACTATTTGGAAGAGGAGACCGACCACCCAGTAAACCAAGAGGAGTATTACCTTGACCAGACCGCGACGATACCGATGCCACAGACTGTTGACCATCATCAGGCAAACGAATCGGCAACAATATCGAGAACGTACTCCCCTTGCCAAACTCACTCTCAATCAAAATATCACCATGCATCAATTGCGTCAAACCACGAGCTATACCAAGACCCAACCCCGTTCCGCCATACCGCCGAGAAGCCGTGTCATCAACCTGCGTAAAAGGCTTAAACAAATTGCCAACCTGCTCCGTCGTCATACCAATCCCCGTGTCAATAACATCTATCCGCAACAAAGATGTATCAGGAAACATATTTTGAATACCAGACAAAGAATTATTAGAATTGCCCAGCACCGACGAAAGCGTTATCAAAGACGAAATAGAATTCTGCAAACCAAACGTCTCCTGCCGCCGCTCACCAAAAAAACTCGTCGCAAGAGTTGCCAAAAAAGATTGATCAGCCTGCGGCTTGACAACACCCAAAGACGACGGATTCGGCGAATTAACAACACGACAACTAACCTTGACATACCCGCGATCTGTAAACTTCAAAGCATTGCCGACAATATTGAGCAGAACTTGACGAAGCCGAGTCGGATCACCCAAAATCATCGGCGGAATATTGTCGGCAAATTCAACCAATAACGCCACTCCCGGCTTCTCCTCAAGTCTGGCTTGCAAATTTTTCTGAATATTATTTATCACCCGACGAATAGATAACGGCACCATCTCCAAAGAAATCCTATTGGAGTCCAATTTGGAAAAAGTCAAAACATCATCTATAATCGCAAGCAAATCCTTCCCGCTCTTTTTGATAATCGAAATTATCTCATCCTGCTCCAACCTCACCTTTTCACCCGCCGTACTCGCCGCCAACATATCCGTACACCCAATAATCGCATTCATCGGAGTACGTATCTCATGCCCCATGTTCGCCAAGAAATGCCCCTTCGCCTGCAACGCCACCTCCGCCTCACGCCTAGCCAACACCAACTCACGCACAGTCCGCTCCAACTCAATCGCATAACTCGTCAAACGATCCGCCGCAAATTGATGAATCACCAAGAAAACTTGCACACCAAAAAACAGAACCAGAAAAAGCCCAAAAAACCACGTGGGCCAAAATTGAGCCTCACGTATACTCTCATTCCACTCCTCCCCACGAAAATCAACTCCAAGAACCGCCTCAACATTACCACCAACCCCATAAATCGGCTCAGCCGCCGTAATCCAAAGTCCCCACTTGTCACGCGTCGGCGACTTGCTGAAACCCGAATTGCCCCGAAACGCCTCAAGAATCTCAGCAAAAGAATCTTGCTCCGCCTCATAAATTTCATTGTTCGGCACCTCCGCCTCACGCTCATCATCCTCCTCATCGCCCGTCCCGCCAATCTTGCCGTCATCATTCAAATCCGCCGCAGGACAAAACACAAACGCAAGCGCATCATTGCGAGATTGCCTAAACGTGTATATTGAAACAGCCGACTTGATTCGCTTTTGCCACCTTGACATCATCGTCAATATCCTGACAAATCGCGGATCATCACGCGGCGTGTCCTTAGTAATTTCTTCATGCCCCATATCTTGAATCGCAATCGCGAACGCCTTCGATAATCCGGTCAACTCCTCCATCTTCAGACGCTTCGCCCGCTCCGCCGCCGCCCACACACAAAGAGTACCAAGCAGAAAAATTATCAATAGAACAACCCAAGAAAAGAATAATTGTCTACGCCCAAGCTTATTTGTCTTAACCGCCCAAAACGTAATCCCAACCATCAGCCCAAAAGACCAAACAATCAACGTCGCAACAAACCAATAATCATACAAATAACTACCAGCTTGCCCGAAAAAATCGAAAATCCAGCTAAAATTCGACAAAAATATATCAGTATAGTCCTGCACTTGATTCAAGTATTATTAAACTGTTCGCACACGAAAATTCGTTCGCATTCACCGGATTAAATACATAAAACCGGCTCACGCTTCTTTACGTCAACAAAATTTTGTGTGTGTTGTGTGTTGTAAGGAAAAATTAAATTGAGATACCAAAATCGACATCAATCAAAACCATCGCCCATCCGACAGACTTCACCAACTCCAAACCACCACCAAAAAACAAACTCCAAACCGCCAAAATCCTAGCACCAAGTTCGTTAATTTGCATTGCGTAATCGTTAATTCCTATGAATTATTCCTTATATTATTGTCAACAGATTT
>JAISQS010000709.1 GCA_031274045.1 Planctomycetaceae bacterium
AACAAACAGGATACTTGTTTTACAACCCGCATTCAATAATTCCGTCGCTGCACGACTAAAATATATGATTGCAAAATGGGACGCGAAACGCATCAATGTACCAATACGGCAAATGTTGCCGCTACGCGGCAATTGGCGTGTTGGTGAACCAATGCGTTTCTCGCTCCCGCTGTCGGCGAGTACGCCGACGCAACCGCCCGGCGGTCGGTTGCCTACCTTACGTTACCAATATTTTTTTGGCGTTCCGTTCAAACTTTTTTGGTTCTATTACGCACTTAGGCGGGCGGGACGCCCGCGTTCCAGTCCGCGCCGCTACGCGGCAATTGTCGGCTGTTGCCGACGGGGGCGTTTTGGTTTTGCCGATGCGTTTCTCGATCCCTTTGGGACAAGGTCAAGCCTTGCCCCTACAACATTTGGCGGTAAAAATTCCAATGCGTTTCTCGCTCCCGCTGTCGGCGAGTACGCCGACGCAACCGCCCGGCGGTCGGTTGCCCACCTTACGGTTGCCTACCTTACGTTACCAGTATTTTTTTGGTGTTTGCTTCGTTTAGCAGCCAGACTAGCAAGCCTTTTTGTGCGTGCAGGCGGTTTTCGGCTTGGAGGACAATTTTACTTTGACCCGAATCCATAACCTCGTCCGTAACTTCCAATCCGCGTCTTGCAGGCAAGCAATGTAAAAAAATCGCACTCTTGTTCGCACTCTTCATCAAAGAACTGTTTACTTGATACGGACTGAGAATTTTTTTGCGTTCTTCTTCTTCGGCTTCTTGTCCCATACTTACCCATACGTCAGTGTAGACAGCATTCGCATCTTTCACTCCCTTGACCGGATCGTCCGTCAACTCAATCTCAAAACCATCCGTCACATCCTCACCAATCAACTCCTTCACTTCGTCCGTTTTGAATTGGAACTTCGCCGGCGCGGCAACAGAAAACCGCATCCCCAATTTCGCCGACGCACGCAACAAACTCGCCGCGACATTGTTCGCATCGCCAACCCACGCCAACTTTAACCCGCGCAAATCACCAAACACTTCCTGCATTGTGAATACGTCCGCTAGAGCTTGACACGGATGAGCTTTGTCCGTCAATCCATTGATGACCGGTACGCTGCTGTATTTTGCAAGCTCAACCACGCTCTCGTGATTCTTGCTGCGAAACATAATGGCATCAACCATCGAACTCAACACCTCCGCAATATCCTTAACCGACTCGCGTTTGCCGAACCCGATTTCGCTGCCGAGATGCATCGACCCGCCGCCAAGTTGGAACATACCCGTCTCGAAGCTCACCCGCGTTCTAAGCGATTGCTTTTCGAATATCATTGCCAACATCCTGCCGGACAAACGCCGGACTAGTTCACCACGCTGAGTCTCTGCTTTAATCGAAGCCGATAGCTCAAGTATATGACGAAACTCGACCGTTCGAACGTCGTTGAGAGTTATAAAGTGCCGCATATTATTCATTGCTAAAAAAGGACAATTAATTTCGGATCACCAACGTTGGCAACACCCCAACATGACACGACCCAACTTGATTCAATAAGAGGACTGGTAACCTGTCTGCTTCGGACGATTGTTTTTTGTACGACGTTTTTGTGCGATGTTTTTGTACGAAAAAAACGAATAGTCCGCCCCAATCAGCAAGCCCGCTCTTTAATTTTTATCGTTTAACGTTTAACTTTTATTGTTTCCTCAATCTCGATTTTGGTATCCCCTCCGATTCGCGGACACGGCGGAAAAGAAAAACCGTCAACGCAATCACCAACGGAGGTATCGGAGGAATCGCAACAGCAGCAAGTTTATACCGCCCCTGTATCGTCCTTATATAATCGTTCAACTTCACCTCCGCCTCACTCACCGCAATATTCAACTTTTGCTTTGAACGCTCTTCCTCCGATTCAAATTTCTTTTGCAAAACTACTACGATTGTTGACAGGCGTTGTGCGGCTTCCGTTTCGCCCAACGAGCCGCCCGCGTACTCCGTCTTCAACTTCTCAATATTCTCCGTCAACTTATTTTTTTCAGCTTCGACCCACTTATTGAAGTTGTCTTGCAACTCCTTTAACTTTTGATTTGTTGCGTTGCGTATCGCGTCGGTGTTTTCGTCAAATCGGGAGAGAGTGCGGTGTTTTGGGCGACGATTGCGTATTGTCAAAAAGCGTTCATCGCCGGACACGCTATCGATTGCGTTGAGGACGAAGTTGACATTGTCAAAATCCAATCCGCCGCCCGCACTCGGATCACTCGCAATCTGTCTCAAAGTAAATATCTCATTCGACAAAACATCAATATCCGCAATCAACAACACCTCAATCTTAACCGGCTCCGGCAAAACCGGCTTCTCACCAGCCGCAACATCAACCGGAGGCGGCGCAGGTAACTCACCACGAACCCGAACCGCAATATCCTTCGCTAAATTATCTGTCACGGAATCTTGCTCATAAGAGCCGTCACGGAGTCCGCGTTGTAATGCGTGTGTTGTGACTACGCCTGATGGTATTTTGAATGTTCGCAAGATTGGCGTGATGGTAAATTTGCTCTTGGATGTTATTTCTTTGACCACATGACCTGTAAACGGGAACATCAAATATTCCAATGACGACACTACCGAATCGTCCATGAATGGTGATTGTTCATCGGCTTGGTTTCGGGTTCTTTTGTTGGAGGTGCGGTCAAGACTGCGATCAAGAAATACGAAAACTTTTGGTATCCGGTCAATTTTTCGAATGGGCGAATAATCTTGCCAGACAATTTGCGAACCATCAACACGCACGCCCAAAAAATTCCATAACGGTTCAAGACTCCCTTTTGGTTGCGGGCGGCTGAACATTCCCATCATGCCGCCTTGCGGAGTGCGCGGATCGGCAGTACCGGGTACGCCATCAACATACACCGGAAACGGATCTTCAAATATAACCGTAGGTTGACCAGACTTGACAGCGTCAATAAAATTCTGCGTCTCAGCCGGATCAAGCGCAGAAGGTTGAACCGCCAGCAAAGCATCAAACCGTTCCGTTATCGGCTCTTTGGGATCAACCTCAACGACCGTATACTGCCGCTTCAACGCGTCAACTATTATCCATTGCTGCTGCATTCGATACGTCCGCATGTCAACACGCCCAAGCAACGACGCGTCCGTCCGCAAAACTCCAACACGCTTCTTCACCGGCATTGTTACATTGCAAAGTGCGTGAACCAACTCATACTCGACCGATAAACTACGATCAATAAACGGCAACGTCAGCGTGTTCAAACCAGACCGAAACGCAACACCAAGAAAAATATTTTTCACTGAACGTTGTCCGCGTGAGGAGAAGGCGACACCTTGCGGTTTGATTCCGTAACGTTGATTCGCGAGGAGAGCTTCGTTGGTGTTTGGCTGCATGTTCAGGTGTATTTGGACGGAGACGTTGTTTCCGCAGATGGAGCGGATTTCGTCAAGTGTTGAGATGATGTTGAGACGTGTCTGGATGTGTGAATCGGGAATGTCTGAACTCAAAAAAGCATCTATCACAACAGGATGAGTCGGCTTCAAATTCTTGAGCAAGTTGATGGTTTCTTGCGTGAGCGTGCCGATTTTTTCCTCCGTCAAATCTGCCCGCAAATCATGATGACGAAATATAAACACGACACTCAAACCAATAACTAAAAGCGATATTGTGCGAACAGCATAATGAAACGCACCGAGCCATTTGCGGTTTGTTGCCCAATGTCTGCGACCGATTAAAACCATGCTGAGGTAGAGCATTGTCGAGGTAATCATTCCAAAATAGATGACACTTGACACGCTAAAAACACCGCGTCCGAATAACTCAAATTGAGACGCAATACTAAACGACTTTAACATCGCAGCCGTATCCGACATCACCGGCGCAGCGTCTATCCATTGCAACGCAATCAACGGCGCACAAAATATTGAACCGAGAACATACGCGACTGTAAGATTGCCGGTCAAAAAAGACGCAACCATCCCAACAGAAATCATCGACACTCCAACAAGAAAATAACCAAGATACGTCGAAATAAAAAGCCCAATATCCGGCGACCCAAGATACTTCAATATCATCAAATTGCAAATCAACGAAAATAATAGCGCAACGAAATATATTGACACTGCCGCCTTAAACTTGCCAAGCACAATATCAAAATCACTCGCCGGAATTGTAAGAAGCAGCTCGTCTGTTCCCTGACGTTTTTCGTCCGCCCAAATTCCCATCGTTATCGCCGGAACAAAAACCAGCATAATAAGAGGAAACCAAATATTAAGCTGATCAAGATTCGCAAGATTCGCATTGAAAAATTCATCCGGCAAAAAAGCCGCAACTGAACTAAGCAACACGAAAACACAAATAAAAACATAACCAGTCGGATTTGAAAGATAACTGACAAAGTTACGCTTAAAAACGGAGTAAAGGACTTTTGTGTTCATAGTCTAAAAGAGTCTGTTTTAAAAAACTAAAGTTTATTTGGTTAAAGTCAAATTTTCCAAGAAAGACATCTTGAAAAACACCAGCAAACAAAACCACAAAAGAACAAAAAACAGAGAACACAAAGAAAAAGGAAAAGCAAAGATGGGAGAAAAGCGCACCAAACTTTCCCTATTAAAATCTCTATGTCTCTGTTTGTTAATATTATGTTTTTGTTTGAATTGGTTTCGATTCGTGTTGTGTGTTGTGGTCTGCCTGACAAAAATCGAAGGGGCAAATCTTATCAAAATTGAAATTGTTTACAAGTAGGCAGGAACCAGTAGGCAGAAACCAAAAAAATTCATACACAAACGAAAAACATAAAACAGACACCCCATAAGATAAACGATCATAAGATAAACGACTCGCAAGGTAGACGACTCATAAGGTAAACGACTCATAAGGTAGACGACTCATAAGGTAGACGACTCACAAGGTAAACGACTCATAATGTAAACGACTCGTAAGGTGGGCAACCGACTGCCAGGCGGTTGCGTCGGCGCAAGCCGACAACTGGGGCGGAAAACGTATCGGCAAAACCAAAACGCCCCCATCGGCGACAGCCGATAATTGCCGCGAAGCGGCGTGGACTGGAACGCGGGCGGGACACCCGCGTTCCAGTCCGTCGCCGCTTCGCGGCGAACTTATGTGGTATAACGAGGGCGTTGCCGTACGCTATGATATTTTGCCCTTTCAGGGCGTTGATGCAGCGCATTGATAAATGGCGTGAAAGGAAGCCACCACAAAACCCGAAATAATCAGGTTTTTTATTAAAATCTGTAAAATCTGTTGACAAATTCTTCACTTCTTAAAAGAACTCAAATTAAAAGAACTCAAAAACTAAAAGGTTTTCGCAAAATCCGCAAGGAATCAACCTCTTCACGAAAAACTCCAATCGGTTCCACCATGCCGATCCTCAAGCACAATTCCAAACTCCGCCAACTTCTTGCGGATTTGATCTGCTGTTGCGAAA
>JAISQS010000002.1 GCA_031274045.1 Planctomycetaceae bacterium
TTTCCGTTGTCCGCAAATATCTCCATCTCGTCAAAGTCCAAATCCCAAGTTAATTCGGATTCGTCTTCTTGATTTATTTTTTTATCTTGTGATTTGTTGTCATCTTGAGACACGTCGGCTCTCCTTCATACGAAAACAATACGCTAAAAATTTACGGACAATATATATCCTGTGGTTAAAATACAGATGAACGCTTGCGAATATTGCATACTCCACAACCAGACTCGTCGGCATTTTGGGTAGCCAAAAATAAATGATTTTTCCGATTTTTATTGATAATTTACAGGAAGGTGAGGGAAGGCAATGGAAAGTTTTTTGTAATATATTACTGAAATGCCTCAACATTGTTGTAAATAAGGTTTGTTTTTTCTACAGCGTTGAAGTATTTCACTGATATATTGCGATTTTTTTAGTGAATGCGAAATCAACGAAATTTTACGATACTCTTTACATTTTCAAATTCCATCTAACAAACGTAATCAATATAATTTCGATAACAGAAATCGGTAAAAAATTCCTAGCGTTCAGGAGGTCGCAGGTGGATGAAAAATACACGGGAAAACGATAGTTCGTAACAAAACAGGGATTTTAGCACAATGCCTTTGCTTTTACAGCGTTTAGTGAGTGTATTTTATCTATTTTACCTACGACCTCGTGAACGCTGGTCAATTAGACCCCTTCGTTGGGTTCGTAGCTCAAAAAATAACTGCGGAAGAATTTTTCAAATTCGTATTGACCTGATTTTAAAAATTTAGTATACTCCGCCCCGCGCTCGTTGATGTGTCTTATTTTTGCGTGTGAAAATGGAGTTTTGGTTGATGTTGGTAGTTTTGGTTGATGTTGGTATTGTTTGGATTTGGTTTGGATTTTTTTGCGAGCGGTAATTGATTCTTTATTGTTTTGAGAAAAGGAGTTCCCTCTGACGGGGTAAATATCGTGTCCGATAACAGAAGAACACCCTACGATGATCTCGCCACTGTCAAGGAACGTATTCGTGACGCGATCGATATTGTTGCTCTTGTTGAGCAATATGTTCCCCTTCGGCGCGTAGGTCGTAATTATGTTGGTCGCTGTCCCTGGCATGACGATTCGCGACCGAGTTTTTACGTTAATCCCGAACGGCAGACATTCAAATGCTGGGTGTGCAATATCGGCGGCGACATTTTCTCATTCATAATGAAACAAGAAAATACATCCTTCAAAGAAGCACTTGAAATACTCGCCGACAAAGCCGGAATTACATTGCCCAAAAAAAGCAAACCAATCTACATCACAAAAAATTCCGACCCCAACAATCCACAAAACCAATCATACAACAACACAGACCTCCAACCAGAACACGAAACCACCGAAATCACACGCAAACAACTCCTCAACGCAACCGATTGGCTCGCAAAAATCTACAACGACGCATTGCAAAATCATCACGAATCCGAACCCGTTAAAAAATACCTCAAAGATCGCGGCATCGATAACAACGAAATAAAAAAATTCCAAATCGGTTACGCCCCATACGAGCAAAATTGGCTAGTCAACAAAGTCAACGCCAACCAAGAAAAATTACAAATCCTCGAAATCGTCGGCAACTTGATCAACGCAGATAAATCATACGACCAACAAGATAACGTTGCGCAAAATACACCAAATAATTTGCCCAAACAACTCAACAACAGTTTTAACAACACACGTTATTACGATCGCTTTCGCGGCAGATTGATGTTTCCGATTCGCGATACACAAAACCGCACCATCGCATTCGGCGGGCGAGTTATACCCGACGGATTGCAAAAAAGCAAAGCCAAATATATCAATTCACCCGAAACGCCTCTCTTCTCAAAACATCATACGCTTTACGGACTTGATATTGCGAAGTTGAAGATGAAGGAGACACGCCGCGCGATCATCATGGAAGGTTACACCGATTGCATTATCGCGCATAAATTCGGATTCGGTGATTCTGTTGCTGTTCTCGGGACGGCATTGGGATCAGAACACATTAAAATTTTGAAGCGTTATGTTGACAAAATGATACTTGTCCTTGACGGCGACGAAGCGGGGCGAAAAAGAGCCGACCAAGTAATGGAACTTTTCGTTGCGCAAGGAGTCGATATGTCAATTTTGACTTTGCCGAACAACAGCGACCCATGCGAATTTTTGCTCGAACACGGCGCAGACGCTTTTGAACTGCTGCTCAAAACCGAATCAGTCAACGTACTCGAACACGCATTCCAATCACTCACCAAAGGAATCGACTTGCAAAATGATATTGTCGCTTCAACAAACGCACTCGACACGATACTGACAATAATTGCCCAATCGCCTACAAATTCAAGCACGCCAGACGATCCAATCCGAATACGAATCGAAAAAACACTCCAAAATCTTGCACACCGTTTTAACGTTACCGAGCGTTTAATTTGGGACAGATTTCGTGAGAAACAGAATCGGGCAAAGGACAAAAAATATAATTCGTCCGCCGTAAATTTGCCTGTTGAAAATTTATCAGATGTTGCCGAATCGGAGTGGGAATTAGAAAATCAAAACGATGCGGCAATGTGGAATTCGGCGGAGTTGTTGCCGGACCATCTTGAGCGTGCAATGTTGGAACTTTGGCTATCGGATGCGACATCAATTTATGAATTTTGGGAATCTGTTCCGATTGATCGTTGCCGTTCGCCGATAACGGTTGCGATTTACAAGAAGTGCAATGAGCTTATTGATCGTGATAGGTTGGTAAATTTTGGTAACTTGATAGTTGCTTTTGATAGTCCGCGAATGAAGAATTATCTTGATGAAGTTGCGGCGGAAGGCGAGCAGAAGTTGTTTGCAATGCAGATGTCAAAAGGCAAGATTGATCCGAATTATCAAGCGAATACAGACACAGACGGCAACTTAGACGAACTCAATGAAATCGTGCAAAATACAGAACAACATGAGTTGGCGAAAGAGAAATTTGATCCTGAATTGAGGGCGAAATTGATTCGGGAGATTATTGAGGGTTTTGACCGCAGGGATGCGGAGCGAAACAGGATGATTGATGAGAATCAACTACGCGGCAATTCTCTCTCAGAGGAAGAGAAAGAGCGGAAGTTGATCCAAGTGCGGGAAGCCTTGCGGCAGAAGCAGGAGGATAAACGGAAGAGGTTTGAATTTGGTAATTAAAAACCATAAAAAAAGGAGTAACGTAAACAATGGAATGTTGCGAATATCGCGAAGTGTCTAACGACAAAAAATCGGCTAGACGGAACGATTATGATGAGAGTGTAAATCATATTCATGAGGATGATTTGTCGGAGATATTTAGAACGGTCGATATGTTAGACCGTCTTGGAACGGAACGTAATCGGATAGAGGATGACGAGGCAGACTTTTTCGTACAAATAACGGAAAACCGCATCGGATTTATTGAGCATGATGCCGAAATCGATGAGGACTACGAAGATGACGACAACGCCGCGACAGCCAATCAAGACTCGTCAAATAACACAAAAAATAATCAAAACACAATTATCGTTTCAGAAATGATCGACGATAATTTACAGGATAATATCAACAACGACGAGATCGGTAATTGTGAAAACAATAAAGAAGGCAACAAAGAAATCGATATTGCTTCCTCAATTTTGCCGCCGGAACAAGATAAATGGAGCAGCGATCCGATTCGTCTTTATCTTGCTCAAATGGCAAATATTCCGCTGTTGACAAAGGAACAAGAGATTGAAATCTCAAAGCGGATTGAGAAGGGTCGGCGAGAATTTCGTAGAGCAGTGCTTGGTTCGCCGCTCGGTTTGCAGACTGCTTTTCAGACATTGACGCAGGTGTTTCACGGCGAACTCGCTTTTGAACGAACAATAAAAATGTCCCTCTCCGAACAACTCTCAAAAGAACAAATCCAACGCCGAATGCCGAATAATTTACGAACGATTGCGCCGATATTGGAGGCGATGTCGAGTGAATTTGAGGTTCTTGTACGAAAAAGCAGCAACGAAAATGACAAGGCTTTTGCCCGAAAACGATTCGTACAACATCGCTTCCACGCGTTAAATTTGGTTGAGGAACTGAGTCTGCGAAACCGCCGCGTTCACGCATTGATGAAACAACTCGAATCAATCTCAGAAAGAATGCACGAAATCATCAACATTTTGGACGATCAATCTTTGAACCTAACGCAGGATCGCCGGAAATTTTTAAGAAAAGAATTGCGCAACTTGATAATGAAAACGCAGGAAAGCCCGCGAAGTTTGAAGAATCGTTGCAAAAAAATGCGATTGCATCTCAAAGAATACGAACAAGCAAAAAGCGATTTTTCAAGAAGCAATCTCAGATTGGTAGTTTCTGTCGCAAAAAAATACCGCAACAGAGGAATAAATTTTCTCGATCTGATCCAAGAAGGAAACACCGGTCTAATGCGAGCCGTCGATAAATTTGAACACCAACGCGGATTCAAATTTTCAACTTACGCAACTTGGTGGATTCGACAAGCAATAACAAGAGCAATCACCGAACAAGCAAGAACCATCAGAATCCCCGTACACATGATCGATACCCTCTCAAAAATCAGAAGCACAACCCGAATGCTCTACCAAGAATCAGGTCACGAACCAAGTATGCAAGATATTGCTGACGCGGCTGGAATGTGTGTGGATGATGTGTGCAGGATTACGCAGATGGGAATAAATCCGATCAGTCTTGAGCTTCCGGTTGGTGAGTGTGAGGATAATTGTTTTGGTGAATTTGTTGCCGACACGAGTTTTGATAAACCGGAAAAATCCGCGTCAAATGAACTCTTGCGCAAAGAAATAACAAAAATGCTAAAGTCACTCACGCCAAGAGAACGCCAAGTTATAAGATTACGTTTTGGGCTTGACAACGGGTATTCGTACACGTTGGAAGAGGTCGGAAAAATCTTCAAAGTAACTCGCGAACGTGTACGCCAAATTGAAGCCAAAGCCGTCGAAAAATTGCAACAACCTTCGCGTTGCCGAGCGTTGGCTGGGTTCTTGTCGGGTGTCAATTCAGAAGAATGCCGCACAGTTTATTCCGGTGAAAACGATGCGTACTGCGCAGCCGCACAATCATAAATTGACGGAGAAATGTGGTTTTTTGAGAATACGAAACAAACAAAATAAACGAAACAAACGAAATTTTGCAATCAACACGTTTCGTTTATTTTGTGTTTTGCGTCTGTTTCGTATCTCAAAAAAAAATTAAAATTGATTGCCGCAACAGGGCAACGTCTTACGAACATTTACAAAATGAACAGACCAGCATTTCACGATATTTTTCCGTTGCCGCTTACGCCGTTTGAGGAATATATGTTTCTGGATGCGCATTCGGGTTATCCGATGGTGGTGCCGGTAACATTGGTTTTCAAGGGGAATGTTAGATTTGAAATTTTGTCAAATGCTTTTGATGAGACGGTTGCTTCGGAGCCGTTGTTTCATGCGTTGGTTCAAAAGGTCAATCGCCGGTTTTGTTGGATTGATTCCGGTTTGCAGCCTAAGTTAATTTTTACTGATGCCAATCCGATTGATCCAAACTTGCCGTATGGAATTGACGAATTTAAAAATATCTCGATTGCCGAAACGGATCGCAGCGAAACCGATCACGGCGAAACTAATCACGAGAATCCGCAGAATAATCAAGCCGGATTTCGTTGTAGTTTTACGCCGCATGATGGCGGATTTGTGATTCGTTTGCGTATTCATCATGCTGTTTGCGATGGTATGGCGGTGTTATTATTTGTTGCGAATTGGTTTGCAAAATACGCACAAATGATCGGCGACAAAGATGAAATTGACACGTATTACCCAAGCCCGATAAAAATTAAAGAACGCTCAAATTTGTCCATCAAATACAAACAACACATCTCAAAACTCGCGTCAACTCTCTCTTTTTATCGTTCGACGCGTGATTGGTTTTCGCGTTATCTTTGCCGTATTCGAAATTGTAATCCGCAATTCAGTGAAGCCAATAAACACCTGATAGACGGCTGGCTCAACAAGAATTTTTTCGACACAACAGACAACCTCAACCATACGAATCAATTTGGCAACAATCAAATTGACAACGACCGTAATACTGCCGCAAACGCCGATGATAATTCTAACTCGAAGTTGATTTGGAGTCGTTTGCCGGAAGAGTTAGCCAATGCGATTCAGTCGCGGTTGAATGTTGTCAAGGTTGGTTTGTCTCCGTTTATTATGGCGGAGTATTTTCGGTTTGTTCAAAGTTGGATGTTGCAGTCGGATTCGATGCCTGTTGGTGAGAGGCGAAATTGGATACGTGTTTTGTATCCGACGAATTTTAGGTTGCCGTTGCATCGTTCTGTTCCTGCGGCGAATATTCTTGGGTTTGCGTTTATTGACCGCAAGTTTAATTCAGATTTTCGCAATGATAATCTTTATTTTGAGCTTCATAATACGTTGACGGAGATTAGCAACATGTCGATGGGAGCGATGTTTTTAACGGGAATAGAGCTTTGTTGCCGGATTCCGTTTCTTTTGAAGCGGATTTTAACGCGGCGTTGTCTGACCAGTACAATTTTTACGACTATCGGCAATCCTTGTATTTTTCTACCTCAAAAACGTTTTCGCAGATTACGCACGATAAAGATCGGTAATACCGATTCGGTCAATGATATTGAGTTATTGCGAATTATTGGTTCGCCTCCGTTGCGTCCGGGTACGCCGGTAAGTTTTGCGATGACAAAACAACCGAATGAAATTACGTTCTCAAATTTAATTGATGTAAGTTCATTCGGTCTCAAAAACGCCGTCCTTTTTCACAACTTATTTATTGACCATTTGAAAAAAGCCGTTTCGTAAGGGCGACCGCCTTGTTATATTGCCGTGCAGCGGTAATTGGACTGGAACGCGGGCATCCCGCCCGCCTAAGTGCATTAGGAAACCGAACGAGTTTGGAAGGAACGCCAAGACGTGTTGGTGATCGTAAGGTGGGCAACTGACCGTCGGGCGGTTACGTCGCCAGTGAATCATTATCGCTCGCCGACAACTGGATCGCCAAGACGCACCGGCAAAACCCAACACGCCCTACGTTTTGGGCGTTTTGGGTTTGCCAACGTGGTTTGGCGATCCACTGTTTTCGGCTTGCTCCGCTCGCCGAAAACGCAACCGCCCAGCAGTCGGTTGCCCACCTTACAATTGCCAAACCGTTTTGGCGTTCAGTTCAAACTTGTTTGGTTCTATTACGCACAGAGGCGGGCGGGATGCCCGCGTTCCAGTCCGTCGCCGCTTCGCGGCAAACTTATGTGGTACAACAAGGGGCAAGCCCCCGTCGCTAACGTGAGAGTGCGGGCGAGAACAAAACCATTACGCATGACAAAATGAAAAATTTCAAACGTAATATTTATCGATTTCTTTATTGTCTGATTAGGCGATATATTTTTTTATCTATTGTTCTTCTTGT
>JAISQS010000019.1 GCA_031274045.1 Planctomycetaceae bacterium
GGGCGAAGGTTATTTATAATCAATTATCGTAGGGCGTTGCCCTACGCTATGATATTTTGCCCTTTCAGGGCGTTGATACATTGTATTGATACAGTGCTTGATAAAATGCACGATGTAAAAGCCCCACAATAAACGAAATAATCAGAAAAATTTCGTTTATTTCGATTGTTTTGTTTGGTTCGTATTCTCGAAAAAATTATCCTGTGTTTTTATTAAGTTGTGAGAAATTTTTTGACAAAAAAATTATTTAATTTTCAAGTTTGGAGCTAAAAGAGATGAAGCGTAAAATTCTGGTGACGAGTGGGTTGCCTTATGCGAATGGTCATATTCATATTGGTCATTTGGTTGAGTATATTCAGACTGATATTTGGGTGCGGTTTCAGAAGCTTGTCGGCAATGATGCTGTTTTTATTTGCGGTGATGATACTCATGGTACGACGATGATGCTTCGGGCGAGAGCGGAAGGCTGCTCGGAGGAGTCGATTATTGAGCGGATGCACGCGGCACATGTTCGTGATTTTTCAGGATTTGATGTCAATTTTGACTACTACGGGACAACGCATTGCGAAGAGAACCGGCAACTTTGTAATGAAATCTGGGCGGCGATTAAGAAGGCTGGACTGATTGAGGAGCGTGAGATTGAGCAACTTTATGATGTTGAGGCGAACACGTTTCTGGCGGATCGTTTTGTCAAAGGGACTTGTCCTGTGTGCGGCAAAAAGGATCAGTTTGGTGACAATTGTGAGTGTGGTGCGCATTATTCGCCGACTGATTTGGCGGATGTGGTCAGTACGATTACCGGCACGAAACCGGAGTTGCGTAAGGCGAAACATTTGTTTGTGAATATCGAGCGGGAACATAAATTTCTCGATCAATGGGTTCACTCCGGCACGTTGCAACCGGAGATAGCAAATTATCTCACCGGTCAATTCTTAAACAACGATTTACGTTTTTGGGATGTTTCGCGTCCTGCGCCGTATTTTGGTTTTGAGATTCCTGATTCGCCCAATAATTATTGGTATGTGTGGTTTGATGCGCCGACGGGTTATATTGCGGCGACGTGGCAATGGTGTAAGTTGCGGGGGTTGGATTTTGGCGATTTTTGGCGTAACCCGAACACGGAAGTGCATCATTTTATCGGCAAGGACATCACTTATTTTCACACGCTTTTTTGGCCAGTGATGTTGAAGGTTGCCGGTTTGACTTTGCCCAAAAAGGTGCATATTCATGGTTTTTTGACAGTGAACGGCGAGAAGATGGCAAAGCGGCGTGGGACATTTATTCTTGCCTCGACTTTTCTAAAGCATCTCAATCCGGCTTATTTGCGTTATTTTTATGCGGCGAAGACGACGGGGCGAGTGGATGATCTTGACTTGAATTTTGAGGAGTTGGAGAATCGTGTCAATTCTGATCTTGTTGGCAATCTTGTGAATATTGCGTCGCGTACCGCTAAATTTGTGCAAAAAATCGGCTTGTCGGCGAGCTATCCTGATGACGGCGGACTTTTTGCACAAGGCGTATCGGCGGGCAATGAGATAGTTGATGCGTATGAGAATTGCGATTACGGCAAGGTGATTCGGCTTGTAATGGAATGCGGCAATCGGGCAAATAAGTTTATCGATAACGCCGCGCCTTGGCAGATTCGGGATGACGCAAATCGACAACAAGAGTTGCAGGATATTTGTACGATTGGGTTGAATTTGTTCAGGCAAATGATTGTTTATCTTCTTCCGATTTTGCCGTCGTTGAAGTCGGATGTTGAGCGGTTGTTGAATGTGGAGATATGTAATTGGGACGATTCCGGCAAGCAGATTGTAGGGACAAAAGTTAGTCCGTACAAGCATCTTATAACGCGGGTAGAACGTGCGGCAATTGAGCGGATAGTCGAGGAAAGTAAACAACCGGAAACAGGCAACTCAAATAACAATTCCACCAATTCTAATAACACAGCCGCCAACAACACCGCCGCTGACACCGCAAATAATGCTCTCAAATTTCAAGATTCGGACGAAGCGTTGAAGGCGGAGCCGTTGCTTGTGGAGAGGGTATCGATTGATGATTTTACGAAGGTGGATTTGCGGGTGGCGAGGGTGATTGAGGCGGAGGAGGTTGAGGGTGCGAGAAAGTTATTGAAGTTGCGTTTATCGCTTGGGGGCGATGAGCAACGGCAGGTTTTCGCGGGAATCAAATCGGCTTATAAAGCGTCGGAGTTGGTTGGTCGTCTTGTTGTTTGTGTAGCGAATCTGCAACCGCGTCAAATGAAGTTTGGATTGAGTGAGGGGATGGTTGTTGCGGCGGGCGGAGGCGGCAATGAAATCTTCCTAATATCGCCCGATAACGGAGCAAAACCGGGAATGAGATTACATTAACCGTTATTTTTCTAACCTCCGGTGAGGTCATGGGCGGATGAAAAATACACAGGAAAACGGTAGTTTATAGCCAAACAAGGATTTTAGCGCAATGCCTTTGCTTTCATAGCGTTTGGCGAGTGTATTTTATCTATTTTAATCACGATCTCGTGAACGCTGGGTTAAATTTGCATTTATATAAAGATCGGAACACTATGATATACTTTTTACACTTGAAAATTCCCTTTCGCAATCGTAACAAATATGATTTTGTTACCGATTTGAGCTACGGATATTGAGTCACAAACGACTCGCAACTGGTACAAATTTCCCAACCCTTAATAACAACGAAGCTACACCAATCCGCGCCCTTATCCCCTTATTCACAATGTTTTAATAAGGGGATAAG
>JAISQS010000020.1 GCA_031274045.1 Planctomycetaceae bacterium
GCTCCGCTTGCACGGGGTTATCAATGTTCAACACCTCCGGTGTTGTTTTAGTCCAAACCACACACGTAAATAAAACGATTTGATCCACCAACACGAAAACATTAACGAAAATAACCCCCACAAAATCCGAAATAATCAGTGTTTTCTCTATTTACAAATACTTCGCAAGGCGTTGATACAAGATTCGATTTCGGAATTGTTGTTGAAGTAGTTTGGGCTGATTCTTATTGTGCCTCCGTTTTCTGCGGTGTTGATTGTTTTGTGTGCATCGACGGCGCAATGTAATCCGCTGCGAACCGCAATACCAAAACCGGCATCAAGTATCATTGCGATTTGATCAGGCGGTATTGTTTCGTGTTGCAATGAGACGACGTTGCCTCGATTCGATTTTTCATTTGAACAAAAAATACGCACGCGCGGAATTGTTCGCAATCCATCCAATAAACACTCAATTAACTCAGCCTCTTTCTCCGCAATCTTGCCCACACCGGTATCCAAAACAAAACGCACACCCGCCGCCAGACCCGCTAACCCGTGCGTATTGAGTGTGCCGCTCTCTAACATTTCCGGCAATTTATTCGGTTGTTCGAGTTGTTGAGTGAGATTGATGTTGATGTCGCTTCCTGTTGAGCCTTGTATTATCGGGTGAAGTTGCAAGTGCGGCGCAACGTAAAGTCCGCCAGTCCCCTGCAACCCAAAAAGACCTTTATGACCCGAAAACGCAAGCAAATCTATACCCAACCGCTGCACATCAATTTGACGCACACCAACAGATTGAGACGCATCAACCAAAAAACGAATCGACTTGCCGCGACAAATTTCACCAACCGCACCAATATCAGACTCCGTACCGAAAACATTGGACAAATGATTACATATTACAAGAACCGTATCACCTCTAACCGCACTTCGCAATTCCTGAACATCAATACCGGTATTTATATTTGTCGTAATTTTTGTCACATCTACGCCCGCTTTGGACAAATAAAATAAAGGACGCGAAACAGAATTATGCTCAAACGAGCTTGCAATAACATGACATTTACTACGGACAGAACCGTGAATGGCAAAGTTAAGAGCTGTGGTGGCGTTGTTGGTGAAGATGATGTTTTCTGGTGAAGGGGCGTTGAGTAATCTGGCACAAAGAAGCCGGGCATCATCAACTACACGCTTCGCACAAATCGACGCATAATGCCCCGACCGACCCGCACTGCCGCCGCAACCACGCATAAAATTCTCAACCGACAAATATACAGATTCCGGTTTCGGAAACGATGTCGCAGCATTGTCAAGATAAATTTTGTTCATAACAATCCAACCAAAAACGCATATTAGATGTGTGGTATGACGTGGACAATACCCCAATAATAACCAAAACTAATCTGTACAATCTGCAAAATCTGTTGACAAAAAATTCGCCCAAAAAATATTCTTCCCATACCTTTCATTACCTTCCTGTGAAAATTCCCCAAATCATGCAAGAACAATTGGAGAACTTGGTACTACGGCTTGCAAAATAAGGCTTAAAATCACTAAAATCATTCCTCACAAAATACGAAACAATCCGTTAATTTTCATCTGTTACGATGATGCTTCTTGAGTTAGCGATTGATTCGGCGGTAAAATTTTCGGACAGGTATTGCCAAAGGGCTGTTTGTTGCGGTTTTGTCAAAGAACTTTCGCTTTCAACTTTTCTCAATATTTCACCCTCATCACGATACAAGGCAGTCAACGCACCGCGCAACGTTATTCGGAAAACGTGCATTGCCGTAGGTCCGCCGATGGATGTCATACTTAATTCCGGGTTGCCGATGACGAGTTCGGCAAATGCAAATGTTCCTTGATCGGGAATTGAGTCGATATTCTTTTTAGCCGGTGCAAAACCGTTGCCGACGTTGATTTGCCAGCCGCGTCCTGCTTCCCATACCGCAACAACATGATCAGAATTCAAAACAAAATATCTATTCCGATAATCCAATCTCACTGGCACATTTTCAACTTGCCGCCCGCTGCTGATAGGAGTATAGATTGGCTGTGCGATTGATGGTGTGTTGGTGATGATGGGAGTTGTTGCTTGTGCTTGTGGTTGTGCTTGCGTTTGCGATTGCGTTTGCTTTGGTGGTTGTGGTTGTGGTGGATGTGGTGGTAGTGTTTGCTTTGGTGGTAGTGTTGGCGGTTGTGGTTGTGTTTGTTTTGGTGGTTCGATCAAGATTGGCGTTTTGCATTTTGGACAATTCCGCGTCTGACCAATTATGCCAACCTTAGCATTCAATCTACTTCCGCAACTACTGCATGTAATTTGAAACGTATCATTTGACATTATAATTTCTCCCTTTTGAAATGACTTTTTTTTCGTGTTGATCTGTTAAAGCGGCAAATAAAAAAATTTGTTATAAGGTTTATATTGAAAGTAAATCTCCGACTCTACCCGCCCCCGAAATGGTCAAATATCATAACGTATGACAACACCCTACGAAAGAGGCTAACGACCACCGCTCGGGACAACGCCCCAATACTGCTGTAATTTAAATTTTGGTAATGAATTTAGAGAATTAAATTGCGGGTAATATACTTTTGGCGGTCATAAATGTATTCGCATAATGTTAGCGACGGGGGCTTGCCCCCGACGCGATGGTGCGGGAATCGTGTTGATATTCCAAATCATCACCCGTCGGCGTAGCCGACAATTGCCGCGAAGCGGTGAAGGACTGGAACGCGGGCGTCCCGCCCTCGTTATACCACACATCTTTTCTGGACTATCATTTATTTTTACGTTGATACCATGTATCGTTGTAGTTGCGTGTTCGGTTTGGATTGGAACAACACCGGAGGTGTTGAACATTGATAACCCCGTGCAAGCGGAGCGCAACACGGGGGTACAATGTACAAACTCACACGAACCCCGTAGGGGTTCAACTATACCGATTGTTTTTAATGCTCGTACAAGTAATAACTTAATGTGTGTGATTAACGCCCCAAAAATTGCACGTTGGAGTTGAACCCCTACGGGGTTCGTTTTTCGCGCACACCTTACCCCGTGCTGCGCTCCGCTTGCACGGGGTTATCAAAATTCAACACCTCCGGTGTTGTTCCGCTACAAAACAAACACGCGAATACGTTTATGACTTGTGTGGTATAACGAGGCGTCCCGCCCGCCTCTGTGTGTAATAGAACCAAAAAAGTTTGAACTGAACACCAAAACAGATTGGTAAATGTTCTCCAACACGTCTTGGCGTTCCTTCCAAACTCGTTCGGTTTCCTAATGCACAGAGGCGGGCGGGACGCCCGCGTTCCAGTCCGTCGCCGCTGCGCGGCAAACTTATGTGGTATAACGGGTGTCCCGCCCGCGTTCTAGTCTGTCGCCGCTGCGCGGCGTAAAGAACCGTCACAACAAATTAACAACACGGTCAGCCAAACCTTTTTCGCCGACGATGACTTGCAATTTTCCGCTTGCGACAATTTTCTCCAACACTTCCAGTTCACGGAGCCGCATTAGGGTTGGGTTATTTTCCAGTAGTTTTGCGGTGTTTGCTTGGCTTCGCATTGCTGCTGTTTCTTCGCGTCGGGCGATCAGATTTGCTTCTGCCGCTTTTTTCGCTTCTGTTACTTTATTGAGCAAGTCCTTCATTTCTCCCGGCAAAATAACATCACGAATTCCAAACGACAACACTTTGACTCCAAGCGAATCCGCGCGGGTCTTGAGCATCTCTTCCGCTTCCAATGCGATTTCATTTTTATCGGACAAAAATTGTTCCAGTTCACGGCGACCGACAACATTTCTCAACGCGAGTTGAGCTTCCCGATACAATACCTGTAGTACATCTTCAACTTTTTGAGTCATCTTCTCGGCATCAACAACTTGAAAAACGACGTTGGCATTCATTCGAAGCGTTACTTTATCGGCGGTCATCAATTCTTGTCCGGTAATATCGATGACCCGTTCACGCATGTACACGTTGACAATTTTTGCTTCTGTTGTATTTTTCCAAAAAGCGTACAAACCGGCAGTAAGCGTTTCAGTAAATTTTTCGTCATAATAAAGCAGACCGACATGGTAGGGCGGAACAGTTATCTGGTTTAGCAACAATTTTCCGATTGCCGATTGAGCGATCTGCGTCAAGTTATCATGTTGAAAGCGGACATCTTTTGTGTCAATTATTTCAACCGAAACATTTTTTGGACCAAGCCAATAAACATGATAACCCGGAAACAGAATCGTATTGAAACGCCCGTCAACCCAAACAAGAGCGCGCTGGTTGTCCTTCAAATCAATCACTTCGGCAAGCCCTTTGAGTTTGCCGGAAAATATGATTTCTTCCAGTTTGGGAATGAGCAACCAGGGCTGCAACTGCGAACTGACCTCGACGCTATGTTTCTTTTTCGGATCAAAAAACCAATACGTGCCCGGCTTCAACACTTCTTTGAATTCGTCCTCAATAAAATGAAGACCAAATTCATTCGTCTGTACTTTAATTTTTTGCCAAAAGAAAAATTTTCGTGTAATGTTCATGTGGGTTTTGTTGATAAAGTTTTTTGAGTTTTTGTTATGTTCGTGTGATTATAAACGAAAATAAAATTTAGTATTTTCGTAATATATCAGTGAAATACTTCAACGCTTTAGAAAAAACAAACCTTATTTACGACCTGATTTTCTTACAAAAACAACCTTAGTAGCCAGTGAATCATCCGCAGACATAACCTTATTACCTTATTTTAACTGTGCAACCTAATAAGGTAATAAGGTTGAAATTTTTTATTGTTAATGGCTACTAAGGTTGTTTTGTTTAGGAAAAATCAGGTAAAAATAAGGTTGAGTTAAAGGCGGATATTTCGCTGATATTATTACGTATTTTCGTATGAAGCGTTGTTGACAATGTAATAAGTCCGATTGGGACGGAAACGTTCATTCTGGTTAATTCTCTTGATTCAATTGCGGAGTGACGCTTGAGTTTCGGGAGTCTTCGTTCAAAAAAATTCGTTCCCATTCCTGTCCAATCGAAACAAAATATTTCGATTTTATCAGGTATGCGTTAGAATTTATTTGGAAAGAAAAATCATCGAAACGGAATCTGCGTACTACAAAGCGTTTTTCACAAGGGTTGAACAAAGCTGTTCGTGACAACTCTGTTTAACACACGAATTATCAAAAATCTGTCGCCGCCCAATCGGCACAACCTCGATTGGCGGGTCAATCCAGACCCTGGAGGGAGTCGCACCCTTGACAACAGATTATTAGTCTGAAGTCATCCTAAAGCTCGCACCCTTTTGGTTAAATCCGTCGCGGAACACATCCGATTTATCACGATTGCTCAATCGAATGCGCCTGCGGTAAGCGAAAGCTAATGAACTTATACGTTACAGAATCGATGTTGTCAAGTTTTCATGTGATATTGAGTCCTAAAATTTTTTGAGAATACGTACCAGACGAAAAAATTGTGTGGTATAACTACGGGCGAGTCTCGTCACTACAAATTTGCCGCACTATTGTCGGCTGGTTTTATGTTTTTTTTGTTATTAAAATTTTATTGTGAGTTGTGATATGTTGTGGAAAAAGATTAGTGGTTTTACGCTTATTGAGCTTCTTGTTGTGATTGCAATTGTTGGGGTATTGATTGCGATGTTGCTTCCGGCTGTGCAGGCGGCGCGGGAGGTTGCGCGGAGGCTGACTTGTTCAAGTAAACTCCGGCAGTTGGGTATTGCCGTTCATAGTTACAACGCCGCAAATGGAACATTGCCGGGTTACGATTACGGTCCTGACAACCGCGGCGGCGGAGATTATCCATGCCCGCGATATTCAACTTTTGTTGCTTTGTTGTCGTATATTGAGATGGATGCGATTGCGGAAGAGTTGCAAGCCGAAGACAACGATCCAAGTAATCCGCATCACAATAAAGATGTTTCTTGGGGCAACGGCGGCGAAATTCCAATATTGAATCAATCAATTCCCGCTCTCTATTGTCCGGCAGATCACGGTTACAATTTGAAAGATTACAATGAGCTTTATGAGCCTTATAATACTCGCGCGTCGGCGACAAGTTATCATGTTTCGAGCGGTGATACGCCGTTTCTTTCAGAGAGGACACCGGATGTTGGACGCGGTGCTTTTGTGACACAACAATTTCTTACTTTTGACGACATAAGCGACGGATCGAGCAATACCATTATGATGAGTGAACATCGGATTTCATTGGACAACAGTCTCCACGTTTTAGATTCGAGCATATATACGTCAATGTCCGAAGGTTCTTTTTTTACAAATTGTTTCGGAACGGAGGGAGCTGGCAGACAATTTGTTGTAGAAAGTGAAGAGGAAGGTGTTGAGCATTCGATTGGTCGTAATTGGGCGGCGGCGCGAGTTGAGATGACATCTTTCAGCACAATGATGCCTCCAAATTCACCCGCTTGCGCACAAGAGTGGACACTTCAAGATACGACGACCCCTTATTACGTACCGCCGACGAGTTATCATGTTGGCGGTGTGCAAGTTTTGCGTTGTGATGGTTCTGTTCAATTTATTTCCGATACGATTGATTGCGGAGATATGAGTACCGGATTTCCGGCACAAAGCGGAGAATCACCATACGGAATTTGGGGCGCAATGGGATCACGTAACGGCGGAGATTAGATTCCGCATCAAAGTAACAATTACGTTAAGAATTTTTTGAGGTGAATTATGGTGAGTGAGTTTAGCAAAGGTGATTTATTGGCGGTTGGAGTCAAGAAGCGTTCGTGGTTTTCGCGGCGGTTGTTGTTTGTGTTTGTGATGTTTCTTGTTTTTTGTGTGGTAATGTTTTATTTCTGTTTTGTGCCGTCTCGTCTTGTTATATCGCCGGATACGACGTTTGTGACGGAGTATTTGACACCGGAGGGGTTGCCGGATTATTCGGCGGCTTATTTGAAAAAGAATAACGCACAATTACAGAACCATGAAGATAACGGTTATCGTTTAGTTCTTGAAGCGTTCGGTCCGTATATTTTGTGGCATACAATAATGAAAAATATTGCGTGGGAAGATTTGCCAACACACAGGAAATACGGAAGATGGTACACGGGTACGTGGGTTCCCATCTGTGAAGCGATGTCAATTGACCCGACCAAGAAGCCGAAGGAATATACATCAATCTATGATTTTTATGTGGAAGCAATTGGACAAGACTCAGAGGCAAAAAAATTAAGGAAACTACGCCAAAAGCTAAAAGAATTGGGAGCAAAACCATGGAGAACTGAAGCCCATCCTGAAATTGCTGAGTTGCTGAACCAATCGGCTGAGGCTCTTGATCTTTTTTCTTTTGCTGCCAAAAAACCGATATGGATTTGTTATCAACCACAAAACAACTTAGCACACCGCTTAAATCCAATATTTTGTTGGGATGTGGCGAGCTTATACTCGGTATGCGTTGATTTGTCAATTCGTGTGAGCAGACGGCTTGGCGAAAACGATGTTGTCGGTGCGTTGGATGATGCCTTCGCAATTCTTCGTATTGCCCGACATTACAAAAGTCATTATACGTATTATGAACATCGTCGTGCTTTTGAAATGGAAGAGATTGGGATGAAGTCGTTGCAATCGATTTTGGTTTACGGTAATCTAAACTCCGATCAGATACGCCAACTGTTAAAGGAATTTGATTCACTTCCCAAGCATGAAGACTCGTTTGAAAAATTTGTTCAATTTGAAAAATTAGTATACCTCGAAGCAATCTTGTCTCCGCTCAAACATGATTTATGGAGAGGTATTGTTTATGAGAATCTCGATCATAACATTAGTGATCATCATACCGCAATTGAGTTGATATGGCACAAACCGTATATTAAAAAAATACTGGAGTTGCCGGTTGATCTCAACTATGCGGCAAAACGCGGTTTGTTACGATGGCGTTTTTTGGATTCTGCCGCCAAAGAAAAAGATATTCGGAAACGTTGGCAACTTATAGAAGAGCATTATGACGAAGCGCGGAATATATACAATCAGATTTTCAATTTACAAGTGATGTCATTAACGCCGCTCATACGAATTCGTTCGCAGGTATTCGCCGATATAATTTTTAACAAATTCGGTTGCTCTGCCGTTTTTTTGTACTACACAAAAGAAGAAAAGAAAATCGTAACAATTCATAATCTGTTTTACGTTTCGTCCGCTTTAGAATTATATCAACGCGATAACGGCAACTACCCCGATTCTCTTGACGCAATCACGCCGAAATATTTAGAAAAGATTCCAATTGACTTTTTTAGCACCGACAACAAATTTACGTACAAAAAAACCGACACCGGATACATTCTCTACTCATTCGGACTAAACGAAAAAGACGACGGAGGAGAAGAAAAAGAAGGATACGGCGACATCATAGTTGAACGCAAAAAATGATGTCCTTTCCAACGCGACGCAAAACAGTAACCGATCGGAACACGAACATCCACCCGCACATTTGGGATTTAGGAAACCAAACCAGTTAAAACGGAACGCCGGGAAAAGGTCGCCTTTGTAACAATTTTTTTATGTTGTGCTTTGGCTTTTTACGATGTTGTATAAGGCGTTGGAATTTACTGCGATTGAGAAGCTGCCTTTTTCGTCTTTGCCAATCGTGAACGTGTCAAAGGCTGATTCCTCTCCTGTTTCGTGCTGCGTCAACCGATTTTTGTCAAACGCATATTGCT
>JAISQS010000021.1 GCA_031274045.1 Planctomycetaceae bacterium
TGTTTCGCGTTGAAAAAATTATTTCGTTATGTTTCGTATATTTTGATTGTTTCGTACTCTCAAAAAAACATCTGAAAAGATGTGTGGTATTACAAGGGGCAAACCCTCGTCGCTAACGAAACTTGAGTGGCATAACAAGGTGTATTTTGCCGCGCGCAACGAAAAGTCATCCCGAAATCACTGACCACAACACCGTTTGTATTTCTTTCCGCTACCGCACGGACAAGGATCATTGCGACCAACAGATGACTCGTCGGCGTTCTTGAACGGAACCTTCGTTGATGATTCCAATGTACCCGTGTGGGCTGCTGCGCGGGTTGGTGTTTTGTTAAATTTTTTGAATATATTCAAAAGCTCGTTATCCCGGTCATCTCCTAATATTTGATCTGACAAAAATTCTAATACCGGTGTCGGAAACATGTTATCAGCAGGATCATCAAAATCGGTTTCGTGTTCGGCAAGCTCTTGATCAATATCGTCAGGTTCAGCCTGCAACTCATCGAAAGGTCTCTTTGACGATTTAAATATTGAGAACAACGACAACAAAACAACACGTCGTTTGACTTCTTGCGAAATTTCCACACCGTTTTCGTCTACGTCTTCGTCTAGTCCGTAAACGAGTGCTCTTGCGTTCCATGCTTGCTTTTTCCCGTTGCACCAATCGACAGCGTCCTGAACAAAATCAACTAACATGTCCCAATGTTTTACGTTTATCCGATGACTGTCTTTCGCTTCTTCGCGGCGTTTTTTGAAAGTGTCGAGTATGGCAACAAATTTTTTACATGCTTCGTCTGCATTTTTGTACATTAAAAAGTATGCGTCAGAAATTTCCTTATACTCCGCCGGATTCTCATGTCTGAAAGTCATCTCGACCAATCTTGCCGCGATAATTTCATCTACATATTCTTGTGCTTTGCCGGCATCCGTCACGATTTCAGCTTCTGCAATCTTCTTTGTCCACGTATTCATGATGCTTTCAGCTTCATCAACCTTGCCGGTATAGAACAACAAAGCGGCATACGCGAGAGCAGTTTTCGCGTGCATAACTTTTATGAACTTTATCGTCGCAGAACCGCATACCGCGTCGTACAAATCCAACACACGTTTTCCCAACTTTAATGCCCGCTTACTTTGATCTATCTCAAGACACGCGATAGCATAATTCTGAACGTGCGAGTAGATTTTATGCAACAAATCAACCACATCGAGATACGGTGTATCATTACCGGATCCAAGTTGCATTTTTGAATCATCTTCCTCTGTATCGGAGCCATTGTCCTGTGCCAAATTTATTGCAGCGAAGGCGGAGTTGACAAAACCGCCTTTTCCGGATTTTGTTTTTCGCTCTGCACTATTGATCATGAGTTTGACGGCTGATTCCAACTCATCAATTGCTATGTCAAACTTGTCGGCAGCAATACTGTACATCTCCGCGTTAAAATACATGTCTGCGCTCAAATCACAACCAGTCAACATCACACTTATTATCGGGAATTTGACACTGGCAAATCTTTGGATTCTAAGCGTTTCGTTCGCTAATTTATATGTTTTGTTATACCATTTTTCTGCGGTTTCAATGTTACCGATGGCGGCATAAGCTCTACCGATACCTAAATAGATACTCATCAGACTTAATCTTGTGTGGGCAAAGTCAATCATCGCTGTAGAATCAAATATGTTTCTAGCCTTGAAGAAATATACCAACGCGGTTTTATAACGTCCTTTGGTCATAGCGTCACCTCCGCGCGCGGAGTCGAGTGATGCCATATTGCTCATGATTGTCAAGCCGTTGATTATCTGTGTTTCCAACTCTTCGTCGTTTAGTTTTTTCGCTATTGGCTTGTCTTTATCTTTTGCCGTTTTATGATTTACAGCATACGTCCCTGAATCGAAACTTACTTTTTTCCGTCGTTCTTCTTTTTTTACTGCTGACGAGAGGTCTTTGACTTTGTTAAGAGCATCTTCGGCTTCATCAAATTTTTTCAACTTCACAAGCACGGTGTATTTTTCGCTTAAGAATACAGCTAAACCTTGCTCAAGTTTGTCAAGTTGTTTGGTGTCTTTCTCGCCGATCATGTAGTTTCTTATATCTTGCTCATGAATATCAAAGCATCTGATGGCTTCTTCATACCTTCCCATTCCTGTAAGCAGTTTTACTTTTTTCATTGGTATATGTATGATTGCGAATGCCGGATCAAAACCGCGTTCGGTACCTCTCGTGTCTATAAAATGTTTTGCGATACGCATTGATTTATCGATGTATCGCAATGCTTCCTCGTATTGTTCGTTTTGGACAAGTAAATCCGAGTGCATGAGAGCAGTTTCATATCGCATCCCTTCAAAACCGACGGACGCGAAATATTGAACAAAAGATTCTTCGTCGGCTTTTATGATGATTCTTTGTTCGCCGGCTTCGTTTACGCCTTGTTTGAATCCTGTTGGTGCGTTTGGTTTACTTCGGAGAATTGCGTCGTGACCTTTGTCGGCAAGTTCATCGTAATGATTCATATCCGCCAACGCACCTTGTAAGTCGCCTGCCTCACTCTTCCAAAGAGCACGAGTACGATAAGCATCAATCAACGGTCGCCAATCCGTGAAGTTTAAAGACGTATAATTCATTCGCGGTTCGAGAGTCGAGAGGATTCGCTCGACCAACTCAAAAGCTTCTTTTTTACGATTACTTTTGTAAAGACGATCTGCGCGGCTTTGTAAACTGTTTGCCCATTCATTTTTTATGTGGCTAAATTCTTTTTCAGATGAACGCGGCATCCATTTATCATGAATGCTGTATATTTTTTCCATGTCGCGCGGATTTATTTCGGAGTCGAGTATTTCGGGCATTTCTGTCAACTGATGATTTTTCATCTTGCGAGTCAAATCATTTATTTGAGCCATTTGAGCTGCGGTATTCGCGACACCGCCTAGTTGACCGACTTTAGTTGCAAAAAGACAAAGCAGATCAATCTTGCCGTCCGCATAAAGCAACTCGGCAACACCATCAGCTTCTTTTAACAAATCCATCATCTCCTTATAACGCGACTGAGCGCAATAATGCGACATAAGATCGCTCAACTTGTTAAGCAATGCACCACGCTTGCTAATATCCCCGTTCTTAACCGCTGCGCGCAAAACCGCCACCTCACGTTCAACAACTTCGGGTTTACCCATTGACCCCATCACTGTATTAAACATTGCTTCCATTGCTTCTTTGGAAGACAAAATACTAGACATATCCATGTTTTTTAAGCTCCAATATAACTCTTCAAATTTTGTTTTTAAATTATTGTTAATGTTAAATTGATGACAGTTTAATTTCAGCCCGTTGAGTTGACAACATTAAAACGAGACCAAATTTATCCTGTCAATACCGAAAACGAAGCCGCCGCAACAACGTGCAACTTGCCGTTCTTTTGGCGACTTCTTTTATCCTCTACATTGAGATTGGTTGACTATTTTTCGTAGCGTTTCAAGTCTGGTGTGTAGAATTTTTTCTTCTCTGCGTCGTTGCCTGCGATAAGTTTTGATTCGGGTGTTTCGTCGCTGTTTATGTCGAACCATGCTTCGTCGAATTCTACTGTTTTCGCCAATTTTGCAGAGATGTTTGTTGTCAAAGCGATCACGGCATCGCCCATAGCGACTTCGGGGTAGCATCTTGGCAGTAATTTTACTTTTCTTTTTTCGGGTTCGTCTAATTCGATTTCTTTGTTCGGGTCGGCTTCGGGGTTGTTCCTGACGCAAAAAGCCCAATGCTCTATCTCTTCACAATAGCCTCTGCTGACATCGCCGAATGTTGCTTGCAATGCGATAGCGGCTGACAGCGGGTCGCCTTCTTCTCCGTCTCCGGGTCTTGTTACGACTAACTTCTTTTCCTTTTTATTTAGGGCAACTTTGGTTTTTTGGTTTACTTCAGCGCGGTCGTAGAACATGGCTTCTTTTTCGCTTTCGATTACGATTGTTCCTTGTGTTCCAAAAACAGTTTCGCCATATCCTCCGAAGCCGTTACCGTTGATAGATGAGTATGCGACGGTGATTTTTCTTTGTTTTCCGAGTTCGTCTGATTTGTCGTAATCCGGCGCGGCGTAATCGTAAATGCAATGTACGTGATCATCGACATCTCTATCGATGGGGTTGTCTGCCAAATTTTCGGGAAAGATGGTTCGTGTTGCGCTTGCTGAGACTGACAATGGGTGTTGTTTTTTTCCTCCGTGCATTGCGGCGATGAAGATGCTTGCTGCGTCGAGTTGGTGTGAGCCTAGTTCTGCCATTAGCCCTGCGCTTGTCCGGTCAAACAACCTCCATCGAATCAACTCTTCCGCAGCGGGGCGATCATAAACTTTCTCTGAATCATCAATTTTTAACTGTTCGTGTTTATATCCGTATTCTTCGGCTGATTTGAATTTGAATCCGGCGTATTCTCCGCCTTTTACGAGGACTTTGTCTGCGAGTTGTGCTTTTGTTTGTTCTATTTGTCGTTCGAGTAGAGTTTTTTCTTCCGGTTTGAGTCCGCCTCTTGCCAATTTAGCTTCTTGACGTTTCAGCAAGTCTTCGAGTTTACCAGTCAAAAGACCGTCGTCCGGTTTAATGTCTGTCGGCAATGGTTGTTTCCAACTATCGCCTCCCGGTTTATTGTTCCGGTGCCATTGGGCTTGGATGTAGTGTAGATTCCCGACAACTCCGCTCTGCAACATTTTGACAACATGATCATACAAAACGTTATAGTGTCTTTGATGTCCGGTTGCGCAATGTTTTTTGTACAAGACGGCGGCGCGTGCCATTTCTTTGCAATTTGCGACTGTGTGTGCCATCAACTTTTCTGTCAATACGTGGTATCCTTGTTTCATTGATGCGATGGCAGCCGGTGCGTGTAAAAAGAGCGGCAATCCGATGATTACGGCTTCGATAGAAGTTTCGGGGTCGTTATTATTTTTTTCTTTTTCGAGTAGTTCGTTGTAGTCGCCGTAGACGCGGACGTTTTGTCTGGCTTCGGCTTCGTTTTTCCAACCGTACTTTTTGATCAGACCGGTTCGGGCGCGGGCGTTCACGCTGGATTCGTCGCCGTGAAATGCGCGGTATTGGTTGAATGGGCGGATGTCTGCGATTGCGACAACTTTAACGTAAGCCGGATTGATTGCCCCGATGAGGATGCCGCCTTCGTCGCCGGTTCCAAGCACTGCCACACGTAGCGGCTTATCAATACTGCCGTATCCAAAAAATTTCGCACCGAGACCTTTGCCCGATTGCAGTTCTTTGGAATTTACTTCCTTCAGCAACTTGCGCTGAAGTAATTCGCTACCTATAGCTGCAAAGAAATTTTCTTTGCCGATAGCTTTTTGTTCGTTTGTTAGGTGCATTGTGATATGTTTTTTGAATAGTTGTTTGAATTTGAATTTGTTTGAATACGCGCGGCGTATTGTGTGGTTTGTTTTATGGGTTTCGTTGGCATTAAAACCTACATGTTGTCAATTCCGGTTAAATACCAACTCCGGTTAAATACCACACCGCCGCAGGTAAGCCAATAGACAAGAGCTGTGAACATTAACGAAGTCTCAATGTAGTTAGTTGAAAATTCATTCGTGGACAATTTCATGAATTTCACGAATGAATGTACTTTGTTTTTATCCGGTTCGATTTGGTTTCTATCCGGTTCAATGTTGTCGGTTTTTTCTCAAAAGGAACGCGAAAAGTTGGAGCCGATGTGATCGGCGGCTTTCGTTTCTTTGCAAACAAAAAACCAAGTTGAATTGACAACAATTCAACAGGCGACGTATTCTACACATTTAAAAAAAAGAAAAAAGACCTACAAGAAACACGATCTCAAAAAACCAAACAACCCCCCGTCGGCGCAGCCGACAATCACCGCGAAGCGGCGCGGACTGGAACGCGGGCATCCCGCCCGCCTCTGTGTGTAATAGAACCAAAAAAGTTTGAACTGAACGCTAAAACGGGTTGACAAACGTAAGGTGGGTAACCGACCGCCGGGCGGTTACGTCGGCGCAAGCCGACAACTGGGGCGGAACACGCATTGACAAAACCAACACGCCCCAATTGTCGGCGTAGCCGACAATTGCCGCGAAGCGGCGCGGACTGGAACGCGGGCGTCCCGCCCGCCTCTGTGCGTAATAGAACCGAACAAGTTGGAACTGAACGCCAAGACATGTTGGCAAACGTAAGGTGGGTAACCGACCGCCGGGCGGTTGCGTCGGCGTACTCGCCGACAATTGGGGCGGAAAAAAACATCGGTTCACCAAAACGCTTTACGTTTTGGGCGTTTTGGTTTTGCTGATGCGTGTTCCGCTCCCACTGTTTTCGTCTTGCTTCGCTCGCCGAAAACGCAACCGCCCGGCGGTCGGTTGCCCACCTTACGTTTGCCAACCCGTTTTGGCGTTCCGTTCAAACTTTTTTGATTCTATTACACACAGAGGCGGGCGGGACACCCGCGTTCCAGTCTGATTGCCGTTTCGTGGCAGATTTAGCTGGCGACAACTTGTAGCAGGCAAAGTCTATCTTCATCAACAGCTTTGTGTCCGCTAACGCATTCGTCAAAAGGCGTGAGAGTAAGTTTTCCTTGAATCACACCCGCCATCTTTCCGGTTTCGCCGTGTATCAAAGAACTGACAGCAAAATTGCCTAACTCGGATGCTAAAATACGATCAGACGCAGTTGGCGAACCGCCGCGAAGAATATGTCCCAAAACCACCGCACGACTATCAAACGGATTACCGGCTTCTTTGAGAATTCTCTGCATCTCAACCGCACCACTCTGATAACCCTCCGCAACTATTGCAATCACCGATGCCTTGCCGGATTCCTTAATCTTCCGCAACTTCGCAACAATAACCTCCGGCGACTCCGGCGACTCCGGAATACAAGCTATCTCCGCACCAGACGCAATCGCAGTAGACAAAGCAATATCCCCACAATGCCGCCCCATAACCTCAACAAAAAACATCAAATCATGACTCCCCGCCGTATCACGCAACTTGTCAACCGCATCAACCGCCGTATGAACCGCCGTCGCAAAACCTATCGTCACATCCGTACCAAGAAGATCATTGTCTATCGTACCGGGCAGACCAATAATTTGACCCTTCCAGATTTTGCAAAGTTCGCGAGCACCGGAAAGAGTACCGTTGCCGCCAATAGGAATCAACGCATCAAAACGGTATTTTTCAAGAATCTTCGCAGCCGCCTCGACTCCCTCTTGCGTCTGGAATCGTTTGGAACGGCTACTGTGCAATATCGTACCGCCAAGACGAGCTAAACCGGACACCGAACGAAGACCCATCTGGAATGTACCTTCTTTGCTAATATAAAACTCCTCATTCAATATCCCCTCATAACCATGCTTAATCCCAAACACCTCATCATTGCAAACAATCGCCGTACGAACAATCGAACGCAACGCCGCATTCATCCCAGGCGCATCACCGCCGCTACAAAGAACACCTATTCTCATTTGAAAAAAATA
>JAISQS010000062.1 GCA_031274045.1 Planctomycetaceae bacterium
GATTGGAGAGATTGACGAATGTCATCAACAATTTCAGGCGACTTATTCAAAGCATCCAATATCGGCATGTCATACTCATCAATCAATACCACCACTTGCTCTCCGCTCTTTTGATGCAACTGCTCTATCAATTCCAGAAAGCAATCAGAAGCATATTTTGAAGTAAGTGTAATCTTGTACGCATCAGCAATACGCTTCAAAAAAAGAGGCATACTCTGCTCAATCTCTTCCGTAGTCGAATGCTTTACATTGCTCCAATCTATACAGATAACAGGATATTTTTGAGTCCAATCCCATTTGTCATAGATAAAAAGATTTTCAAACAGCGATTTGTTCCCCTTAAAAACTTCCTCAATCGTACTCAACAACAACGACTTCCCAAAACGACGCGGACGAGAAAGAAAATAAAATTTGCCGGAAACAATCAAGCGAAGAACAGCTTCCGTCTTGTCAACATACAGAAAATCTTTATTGCGTAAATCACTAAACGACTGGATTCCTATTGGTAATTTTTTCATAATGGTTTCGTTGATTCTTTCCATTTTTTTATTTCGGTGATGACGTGTTCCATTACGCGTATTTCGTCGTTGTCGATGTGTTGAAAGTATTTTTGGTAGTTATATTTTTGGTTATTGTTGTTGTTTGGGATTTCTGTTGGGTTGACGGAGCAACAGAAGCGGAATAATTCACCGTGATTACCCCATTTTTCAAGGCGATAATAAGTTGCCCCAAGTTGTTTCAACTCTTTTTCCATTTCGGCAAAGTCCCGTTGTCGGTGTTTGTTGTTGTCGGTGTTGTTGCTGGAGTTGTTGTCGGTGTTATGATTTTTTGGGATATTATTTTGACTGGCAACTTTGTCCGTATTCTTTGGTTGTAATGGTGACATTGGCATGAATGTCACTAGTTCGGGTTCGTTTTTTGGTTGTGTTTTTGGGTCGGTGAGATTTGGGAAGGAGTTTTGTTTGGCGGGTGTTTTTGATTCATTGTCCGTTTGAATTTCTTTTGCGCGGTAGTTCAAGATAGGATCGTTGTTCAAAGGAATTGACGAACTCATCCAAACAATATCGTGATCAGAATCAATCTTTGACACACCATTATCAGACCCAACTTTCGGTGCTGCCGATTCTGATCGGTTATCTTGAGTTTCTTCGACAACAGTTTTCTTGGTGTTGCCTTTTTCCGTAGGATTGACATCGCCATTTTCCGTAGAATTGTGATCATCAACGTCAACATCAACCGGATTATCGTTTGACTTGTCATCATCAACTTTTTCAAAAGTCTGAAAAATATCTTTTGGAATCATGTTCCAACAAACCGCCGTAACCGGCAACACAACCAAAACCGAAAGCAATATTCCTATTCTTAATATTTGAAACATGACGTTAAAGATTAAATGGATGAAACAAATACACCAATGACAATTAAATTCCGAATGTCACGTTGACAACAGCCCAAAGTTACTTTGTCATTGATGTCTGCTCGCAGAGAAACGCGATTCGACATAGCACCAACGCACCAACTTCAGCTACGAAATTTCCGCGAATTGTAGCGATATACTGAAAAATTTTCAATCCCAAAATTTATGGAATTTTTCTGATTATTTCGGATTTTGTGGGGGCATCCCTCCCCTCCCCTTCATGTGAATTATTTGCGTGAACAATTAGAGAATTTTATAGCGGCGTTCCTCGCAGTGAGGATTTTTAACACAAAAAGCACAAAAGATAAGAAAATTTTTGAAACGAAAAATAACAGTTGACCGTTCGGGTCATTGATTATAAGCCGTAAAAAACAACCTTATAAATCCTGTTGTCAATCGTTTCAAAATTTTCTTTCTTTTGTGCTTCTTGTCTGTTCCTCATCGGAAGACAAAATCGGAAGACAAAATATCAAACCGATGTCTACGCATCAATAACCAGCCATCAATCCAGCTGATTACCAATCCTGCTGATTATCAATACTAGCCGGTATCAATCGAGTTGATAACCTTCGGTGTAGACTGGTTTGATTAACCCTGCTACGCCCGGTGTTTTTAGGTCTTTGAGATTTGTGACGACAAGATTTTTGGCATCCCATTCAATCTTTTCGCCCCATTCTCCGATTTTGCCTGCTTGTGTTTCGTCGCCTTGTGACGCAGCCCAAACAGCAAGGTTACCTAGCAAGATTGTCTCGGTGAGCGGTCCGGCTCGATCAATGAAATTCGAGTTTGCGATTTTGTAGTTACCGGCTTTGACCGCGCGGAACAATTCGTACATTTGGTTTTTGTCGTAATCACCTTTGTTTTCGGCGTAGGTAACTTCGACATCTTTTCGTTCCTTAATTTCTTCTCCGCCTTTTCTGATGTATAGTGCAGCTTGACCGTAGTCGCCGGTGCTGTACCATGCGCCATCTTCGCCGATAATGAACATACCGGAGCTTGATGGTTTTTCGATTCCGTACTCTTTGAACAACTCCAACGGCGGTTGGTTGCCGTGTCTGTCGTACCAGAAGAACGGTAATTTGCCGCGATTTTCGTTGGCGGGAAATTCGAATTCGATGGTTGAGCTGCTTGGGAACATATTGAAGTCGTGACCAGATGTTTTTGCGCGAACCCATGTCGGGTCTTTCAAGTCGCACGCTGCATAAGGAATGGTACAATGATGACAAGCCATGTCGCCAAGCGCACCGCTGCCAAAATCCCACCAACCGCGCCAATTGAAACTATGATATAGACCCGGCATAAATGGACGGTACTTTGCTGTTCCAAGCCAAAGTTTCCAGTCAAGATTCGCGAGACTCTTCTCAATAGTTGATTCCATTTGTTGTATCATTTTTTCTGCGTTATCAGCCTTCTCTTCCGGTGATTCGCCTTTGGCGTTTGCTCTGGCGTATGCGCGGTATTCTTCGATTGTTCTGTTGCGTGTTTTGTCAAAAGGATTCTGCGGCCAAACCGGTCTGTTTGACCAGACGTGAACTGCGCGAGGTTTCCCAATTATGCCTGCTCTCAATTGGGCGATGGCGTTGCGTGAGCCGTCGAGTGACGTTCCTTGATTTCCCATTTGGGTGCATACATTTTTTTCTTTTGCGACGGCGGCAAGTTTTCGTGCTTCGTAGATTGTTCTTGTGAGTGGTTTCTGCGTGTAAACGTGCTTACCAAGCCGCATTGCCATCAATGTCTGCGCGGCGTGCATGTGGTCTGGCGTGCTGACGGTAACGATATCGATTTCGCTTTTGTGCTTTTCCAGCATTTCGCGGAAGTCGGCGTATTTTTTTGCTTTTTGGAATCTTTCGCCTTTTCCTTTGCCTTCAAGTCTATTCTTATCGACATCGCAAATTGCGACTATGTTACCGAACGCGGCTGCGTTGTCGGCATCGCTTCCGCCTTTACCGCCGATGCCGATACAAGCGACACCCAGACGTTCGTTTGGTGAATTACTTTCTTCTTGTGCGTTACCTTCCGCGACAAGATAGCCGACACCAGCAATGGTTGCAGCTTGAATAAATTTACGACGATTAGTTTTCATTTTTTCTCCTCTATCTTTTTAAGTGAGAGTTGATTGACATTTTAATTTTACAACATGCCGAACAGCGGTTTTTTCGGAAATCATGTATCGAAAAAATACGCTGCGATCAAATCGGCAAGAATGGAATTAACATGAAAACGACAAGTTATACATGTTAATTTTGTGTCTGTTTATAAACATACTGTTTATTTTTAGCTGCCAATGTGCCGCTATTACTTTGCAATCACCGACCTCACGATAAAACAATATTGACCCAAGAAGCACAAAAACAATCAACCCCAATATTGAAGAATCAGCCCGCAAACAACAAATACAAAACGACTCCAAAAACAGATTCGCAGGGAATTGTACATGAATCAATTCAAATTACCATACAGCCAAAAAGATTTTTTTGAGTAAACCAAAACACATCAAATTAACGCGAAGCGGCGAAGGACTGGAACGCGGGTGTCCCGCCTTGTTGTACCACATAAGTTTACCGCGTAGCGGCGCGGACTGGAACGCGGGCATCCCGCCACCACATAAGTTTACCGCGTAGCGGCGACGGACTGGAACGCGGGCGTCCCGCCCGCCTCTGTGTGTAATAGAACCAAAAAAGTTTGGAAGGAACGCCAAGACGTGTTGGTAAACGTAAGGTGGGTAACCGACCGCCGGGCGGTTACGTCGCCAGTAAATCATTATCGCTCGCCGACAACAGAATCGCCAACACGCATCGGCAAAACCAAAACGCCCTACGTTTTGGGCGTTTTGGTTTTACCGATACGTTTTCCGCCCCCACTGTTTTCGGCTTGCTCCGCTCGCCGAAAACGCAACCGCCCAGCGGTCGGTTGCCCACCTTACGATCAACCGCCCAATTTCATCGGGGACAAGCCCCTCGTTATACCACACATCTTTTTTGAGAATACGAAACATACAAAATAAACGAAAAGTAATTTCGAAAATTTTTTTAACGCGAAATACACGAAAATACAAAATGCGCGAAATTTTAATGAACACAATTTTAAT
>JAISQS010000211.1 GCA_031274045.1 Planctomycetaceae bacterium
AGGGCGTTGCCCTACGCTAATGTAGAGACGCAATGCATTGCGTCTCTACTTTCAGGGCGTTGATACTGCGAATAAAAGACACAATGTAACACCCACACAAAATCCGAAATAATCAGAAATTTTAATCCGCGAAAAGTATATTCATTCTACTCTTCTTCCATTGTCTTCCCTTACCTTTCTGTGAATTATCCTTTTTTTGATCTTGATTTAGATTGCAAAATTTCTCATAATCCGCAGGTTACAGGTGGCGGCGGTTTCAATTTTGTATTTCTGTTGCGTGAAGAGTCGGGCGTTTTTTGGGGTTGTGGTTTGGTTGTTTGTGGTTTGGTTCAATTTGGTTTAGATGTATTTACGTTTTAATATCAACGAAATTCAATAAGGACATTTTCGTATAAATTTGTACACGAAGAATTTTAGACATCAGGTTGTAGTGAGCTTAATTCCGACGGAGTTGGTCGGTGGATGTTGCGCCGTTGGCGGAGTGGTTTACGGTGTTTTGCGGGGACGTTTTGCGCGTTTTGTGCGTTTTACAATTCCTGTGATTCCTGCGATTCCTGTACGTTTCGTGTTTTCTGTGATTTTGGCGGTTCTGTTTTTTCTTGCCGTTTTGTCCGCCGCGCAACCTTCACCTGCAAGCGATGCCGACCTCCTCATGCCCCGCTCGGATATTCCCGCTCATAACTCTACCATTCCAGACTCTACCCTTCCTAACTCTACCATTCCAAACTCCGCTCTTCCAGACTCCGCCCTTCCGAACTCTACCGCATTGAACTCTGTTGCTCCAAACCCAGCCGCCCCCAATCCGACTCCTCCCGCAACCGTAACCGTAACCCAACACCAATCCTTGCTCAACCGCTTAACCTCAATCATTCCGTTCCGCCAAAATTTCAACCAGACAAACAGAATACTCTACCCGCAAGAGAACTCCTTGCCCGGTTTCGGAAACAATACCTACAACGAAAACAATAACCCAAACTACCAATACATAAACCAACTAAACAAAACCCAAAACAATACATACTCATATTGGTCGCCCGAATTCGGCGGAAATATTGGCGGCAGCAACGACGGTAATTTGACCGGAAATATTGACGATAATCCATTCGGCAACGGACAAAATTATTATCAGTCCGGCTCCCTCGAACTCGTCCCCAACTATTTCCCAAACATACCGCAAACTTATCTCCACACAACCTACACTCCTTCTATATATATTGACGGCACCGGATATGTTCCCTTGAGTCATCCGTCAATTGAGCCGTATATTGATCCGGTCAAAGATTCATACATGACGAATCCGAACATCGTACTCGTACCTGAATTTTTACAAACCACACCCGCGTTCTACCTGACAAATACACAACCGCCAAACTTCGACTACTCCGGCAAAACGACTTTGTCCATGCCGTCAATGCAAGATTATTCCTTGCCGATTACAGTTTCAGCGAAGAACGGATGGACTAAAAAAACCGACAAGTATGATGTCCTCTTTTTGAGCGACGATTGCACAATTCGACAAGGCAACAACTCCGTCCAAGCCCCAAACGCCGTCGTTTGGATAAGCCGCGAAACGGAATCGAAGCAGATGCGCGAAGTGGCGGTTTACTTGGAAAGCGAGTCGCAATTGAATCCGCTCGTGTTGGAGTTTGATCCTGAAACGGTTGACGCGCAGATTATTGATAAGCGGTGGTTTGGCAGATTTGTCACATCGGCAAAAGTGCAAACGCTAATCATGAACACCGAGCCGGAACAAGAACTCTTGCCCGTAATTTACAAGAGGGCGTTGCGGGCAATGAATCCCGAACATCCGGTTATTGAGCAGGCACAATACACCGCAGAAATTCCGCAGCCAAAACCAAAAAACGATACACCGCCTTACAGACGAATCAGCTTGAATCCGAGAGGCGACAACGATATGAGTATTGACGTAGAGCCGGTGCCGGATAATCCCGACCGCGCCATTTTCATCATTAGCAAAGGAATAAATCTGATCATCGAAGGCGTAAATAACGACAATATTCTCAACGGTGATGTTGTCGATATTTCGGCAGACCACGCGATAATTTGGTCGGTTAACCCAAAAAACTTTCAACAAAACCGAACAGCAAACCAAGACAGCAAATCAGATTTTGAAGTCTATCTTGAAGGCAACATCATCTTCCGCGACGGTGAACGAATCATAAAAGCAAAACGAATGTACTATGACGCAAAAAATAAAATTGCGTACATAATTGACGGCGAAATGTCGATGCCGCTCGTCGGAATAAAAGGGATTAACGCTACCATCAGAATAAAATCGGAAATTTTGCAAAAGATTGGCGAAGGTAGTTTTGCCGCCAGAAATGCACTCGTAACAACAAGCTCTCTCGGTCAACCAACATGGTCTTTGCGATCAAGAAGAATAGCCTTGACGGACAAATATTATACTTCTTTATTTTCGAGTGAAGTGGAGAAGCGTCAAATTATGTCGGCGGAGAATAATACTTTGGTGATAGGCGGAGTGCCGGTGTTTTACTGGCCCTGGCTTGCTGCGGATGCGAATGATCCGACGTATTATCTCAAATCGATCAGTGTTGGCAGTTCGGGATATTACGGGTACAACGTGCGAACCGAGTGGAATCCGTTTCAACTTTTCAATATTCAGAATCGACCGGATTGGTTGGATGGGAGTTTGGGCATTTCGTGGATGGAGAAGCGTGGGATTGGGCATGGTTTGAATTTGAACTATTCGCCGCCGGAGTGTTTTGGTATAAAGTCGGGGGCGAATGGTGCGCTCAAATATTGGGGTGTTAATGATATTTCGTTGGGTGATCAGTTGGGCGGCGGCAGAAATCTTGTGCCGTTCCCGCAATCGTACAGGTATACGTTCGCGTGGAATCATCGGCAAGAGCTTAAATCGTTTCTTGGGATGAAGGGTAATTGGTCGATTGCGGCTTCGGCGGGTAAAGTCTCTGATCGCAACGTGTTGCCGTATTACAATAATGCTGCGTGGATCAATGACGACAATAGAACGACTTCGGTTGAGGTTGCGAAGACGAGTGGTGAGACATCTTTGAAGTTGCGGGCGGAGCGTAGTCTTGATGATTTTTATACCAATGCGAATCAATTACCGCGATTGGATCATTACATTATCGGCAAGTCGTTTTTGCAAGATCATTTGACGTTATACACTCATACGCGGGTTGGTTATATTGACTACAATTCTGCGAATTCGCCGTATGCGCCAAACTATGCGGCGTGGTATCGTGATGCGAGGTTGTTTCGGTATCTTCCTTGGGAGTTGAGTACGAGTAGTTTGACATCTGCGCCTCCGAGTCCGACGAATCCTTCGGCTGCTCAACCGGACACAATTGATGTTTCGTTTGAGATATTTTCTAGTCGTGCGGAGGTGGATTTACCTTTGCAAGTTGGTGCGTTTAAGGTTGTGCCGTATGTTCTTGGTGATTTTTCGCATTGGGGCAAGAACCGCAGCGGCAATGACGAGCAGCGATTTTATTATCAAGGCGGTGTGCGTATGAGTATTCCGTTTTGGCGTGTGATGCCGAATTGTTCGAGTAGGACGTGGAATGTGAATGGTCTGGCGCATAAGATCGTGTTTGATGCGGAGGTTTCGTATTCGCAGGCGAACAAGGGTATGGAGGAGTTGATATTGACGGATTCTTTGGATAGTTGGTCGGTGGAGGATTTTCGGCGGCGGTATTCTGTAACGTCGTTTGGTTCGGTTGGCGGGGTGATTCCGTTGATATTTGATCCGCGTTATTATGCGTACAGGAGCGGCTTGGCTGGCAATGTTTCAGCGGGCAATATGGAGATTGCGGATGATTTGACGTTGGCTCGTTTTGGGATGACTCACAGGTTTCAAACTAAGCGTGGTCCTGTTGGCAAGAGACATATTATAGATTGGATAACGTTATCGACTCATTTGAATTATTATCCTGATGAATCTCAAAATTTCGGCGAGAATGTTGGGTTGATTGATTATGATTTTTTGTGGCATGTTGGGGATCGGTTTTCAATTTTCTCGTCTGGTTTGTATGATATTTTTGATGGCGGTCAAGAGATAACGCGGATTGGCGGCATTTGGAATCGCCCGAAGCGAGGGAGTATTAGTGTGATGTATGATCATCTTTTTGGTTCGGCGATCAAGCGGGATTATTTGACATTGCAATTCAGTTATACGATGAATGAGAAGTATGCGATGTCGTATTCGACTTCTTATGACATAACAAAGAATCCGTGGCAAAATGTCGGACACAATTTTATGTTTACGCGGACGGGTGAATCTTTTAGGTTGATGATGGGGGCGGTGTATAGTGAGTCGTTGCAGGATTGGGGATTTACTTTTGGTTTGGAGCCGGTGTTTATGTATGGAATTGCGAGCAAGATGCAAAGAATGTCAAGCCTAGCCCAACAACAACTAGCAGCCCCATAACAAACCACCGATTCTTTTGAATTGGTTCTCTTATATTTTTTTTTGTTCAATTCAAGCGGCGGACAATCAAGTGGCGGACAAAAGTGTCTTATGATAAATTATCGTCTGTCACAGTCAAAAAAACGTTCAACATTATCCAAACTAATCTGCAACTGGTCACCGAACGGTTGCATCGGCACCGCCGACAGCGGGAGCGGAAAACCTCGTTATACCACATAAGTCGCCGCTTCGCGACATCGGCGTACTCGCCGACAATGGGAGCGGGAAACGCATCGGAATTTCTATCGCCCAAAACCAAAAAACGTTGACGTTGTAGGGGCGAGGCTTGCCCTCGTCCCAATTGGGCGTGAAAACGTGTTGATATTCCAAACCGTGTCATCCATCGGCGTAGCCGACAATAGCCGCGAAGCGGCGCGGACTGGAACGTGGGCGTCCCGCCCTTGTTATACCACATAAGTTTCGCCGCGAAGCGGCAGTGGACTGGAACGCGGGCATCCCGCCCGCCTCTGTGCGTAATAGCACCAAAAAAGTTTGAACGGAACGCCAAAACGTGTTGGTAAACGTAAGGTGGGTAACCGACCGCCGGGCGGTTACGTCGGCGTACTCGCCGACAACTGGATCGCCAACACGCATCGGCAAAACCAACACACCCTACGTTTGGGGCGTTTGGGTTTTACCGATATGTGTTCCGCCCCCTCTGTTTTCGGCGAGCGGAGCAAGACGAAAACAGAGGGGGCGGAAAACGTATCGGTAAAACCAAAACGCCCTACGTTTTGGGCGATAGAAATTCCGGTGTGTGTTGGCGATCCAGTTGTCGGCTTGCGCCGACGTAACC
>JAISQS010000217.1 GCA_031274045.1 Planctomycetaceae bacterium
GGGAATGCGGTGGTTGCCGTGAATATTGAGGAGAGTCTTTTTGAGATTGTGCGGATATTTTTCGGCGCGTACAACTTGAAATTTAATCTCATTGCATTATATTTTGTGCGATTACTTCGTTGTGTTGAAAATTTATAATCTAGTCCAATCAACACGATCTTACGCGTAATGCCATGATGTTGTAAATGTGATGATTTACTTTGTTGCGGTATTATCGGGCGGTGCTGCCTTGTTGGGTTATTGTGAACTTGGCACGCAGGAATTTATTTGTCCATAGCAAAATAATAATGAAAACAGTAAACATGTCTAAATTTTTTTTAAGTTGTCAATTGACAAAATTGAGCTGGCTTTATTCGGCAGCCGGTGAATTGGTTTTTTTTGTCCGCAATATAATAATTGCCCTGTTGGGTTGTGATCGGCTTGGCGAGTCGGGTGTTAAATTGACTCCGGTGTACTCGTGCCGGTTACGTTTGATTACGTTTATTTTGTTCGCAATTTTGCTCGCCCATTTGTTCGCGTGTAATTGTTGTTTGTCAAATTATATTTTGGCAAACGACGTGAACGATGCCGCCAATATTGCCCAAACAACAGGACAAGATAAACCGCAATCTGTAGAAAATAACAACACGCCCGCCCACAACAATACGCCCATCCAAAATAACACGCCGCCAAATAACACCGCTCCGCCTGCGGTAATTTTGAACATATCGCTGCCTGTTACCGGTAAATCTTCACACGCAATTATGCGTACACTTGAGCGTACTCTTGCGGATTTTCGCAAATCGTCTTCGCCTAACGTTTCGCCTGCCGCATCTCCTGTCGCATCGTCTGCCGCCGCGATCAATTCACCGGAATCTCTATCAACTAATTTTGTGCAAGAACCGACACCCGCCGCCGCACCAATTGCCATTACCAAAAATACCAACAACAACTCAACACAATTATTGCCCACCATCATTCTGCAATTCGATATTGACGCGGATCAAGATTTATACGGACGCGGTAGTTCTTTTGGTGCTTGTTATGAGATAGCGGAGATTCTTGTCGGCGAGCGGTTCAGCGGTATACGAACAGTCGCATATTTTCCGCAATCAGTAAAAGGTCATGCGTTGCTTATCGCTCTTGCTTGTGATGAGCGTATTGCGGCGGAGAAGGCTGAAATCGGCGAAGCATCAATTGATGAGAAGGATATTACAAAAACAGAGCGGGAAGCGTATCTTGAAATTTCGCGGAAGCGGCTGGCAGTTCCAAAGAGTGTTGTTGAGAAGATGCTTGATCCGGCGGCGGTTTTGTTACGAGTTGAGACGGAAAAAGGGGTGCGGCTAACTACGCCTAGCGAGGTTGATGAATTGAGCAAAACGGAATCATTTGTCAATCAACCAACCGTAATGATCGCGGCTGGCGAACCGGGTATATTCACCTCCGATACCGCAAGAAAAATCAACCTCATAAGCCATATCGCAAATGATAGAATCGAACTCGCACGCGGACTAGGTTTCAGACCGGACGACATCAAAACAACTCCGGTTCCGGGCGAACTCGGTCACGCAATAAGAGTCAATATAAACGGACCAATATCATACGATAAAGTCGGCACCACAATGAGAACAATACAAGCCGCCATCGACCCGAAATCCGTCACCCCAAACCACCGCAAATACGGAATGGAAAAAATCGGTTTCATTTGTATTTGTATTGATTCACCCGGCGGAGACTTGACATCAAGCCTGAATTTGGCGACATATCTTGCCGATACGAAAGAGTTGAAAGAAGTCTGGAAAGTTGCGTACATCCCCTACCAAGCAAGAGCCGATGCCGCGTTGATTGCTCTCGCTTGCGATGAAATTGTACTAGGTCAAGACGCGATACTAGGCGGTGACGGCAGCATAGAATTTTCCAAAGAAGACATCAACGATGCCCGCGAAATCATACGAAACATCTTCTCAAAAGATACAATGAGATCATGGTCATTAGCGGTCGGATTCATTGATCGCGAAATTGAAATATTCCAAGCCGTCCGCACAAAACGACCGACCTTGACAGATTACTTTTGCGATGAAGAACTCAAATTATTACAAGATGCCAACGACTGGCAAAAAGGCGGACTGATCAAAAAACAAGGCGAATTATTCGCAATAACAGGAGGCAAAGGCAACCAATATTTTGTTGACAGGTTGGCAAAAGATTTTGCGGAGTTTAAGTTGCTTTATGGTCTTGAGGATGATCCTCTTTTGATGGAGCCGGGTTGGGCGGATCAATTTATTGCGGTGTTATCTTCACCTGGGATGTCAGCGTTTTTGTTGATGATTGTGTTTCTTGCGTTGGCTTATGATAGTACCGGAACGGGTATTGGTGCGTTGGTGGCGGTGATGGGACTTTGTCTGTTTTTCTGGCTCAATTTTCTGGGTGGAACTGCCGGTTGGCTTGAAGTAATGATTTTTGTCGCGGGCGTGATTTTTGTTGCAATTGAAATTTTTGTGTTGCCGGGTTTCGGCATATTTGGAATATGCGGGGCAATCGCAATCATCATATCACTCGTATTTGCCACACAAACTTTTTACATTCCACGTAACTCATACCAATTCGCACAAGCGAGCAACTCTCTACTAATGCTCTGCGTATCAGGCGCAGGAATCTTCATCGTCGGGACAATGATTTCAAGAACATTGCACAAAGCAAATAAACCAAAAGACACAATACAAATAAACGAACGAGAGAAACTCGCAAACTACGACCACATGCTAGGAATGGAAGGAAAAACAATAACTCCACTCGTCCCCGCAGGAAAAGCAATGATCAACGGAATCCCCATAGACGTAATGTCAGAAGGCGAACTAATCGAACGAAACGAAACCGTCTACGTAACAGAAATCATCGGCTACCGCGTCATCGTAAATAAACGATACAACGAAAACACAGAACAAACAAAAGATAATATTTGAAACAAACACGAAAGAATAATTACATTGCCAAAATAAAACCACATACACCCACAGTTACCATACACAACTTACAACCCAAACAAAATAATCATGTCAGAAAAACAAATTCGATTTTTTAACACAACAGGTCCATGTAATCCTGAAGATCATTACATGTTGCCCCCTGCCGAGCGGTTACAAGGTGCGCAGTTGAATCGTTACATTAAGAACAAACTATATTGGGTACTCCACGCCCCGCGTCAAACCGGTAAAACCACCTTTCTGCAAGCATGGTCACGCGAACTAAACTCCAGCGATAATGTCGCCGCTTGCTACGTGAGTATTGAACGCTGTAACGGATTGAACAAAATTGAAGACGCAATGCCAAATCTTTGTAAAGCAATCACATTTTATGCAGAGCAAGACAAATTGCCTGTTCCGAATATGCCGGAAAGAGATTACGCCAGCATGCTTTCTGATATTCTTTTCAATTGGTCAACACTTATTGCGCCAAAGCAGCTTGTTATTTTGTTTGACGAAGTTGATTGTATTGAAGGCGAAGTAATGCTCAGCTTCCTTCGCCAACTTCGCGGCGGATTCGCAAAACGCGGTATCGGCTCTTTTCCAACCTCAATCGCACTCGTCGGCATGTACGACTTGAAAGATTACCTCGTCACAACAAAAGACGGAAAACCACTCAACACCGGCTCCCCATTCAACATCAAAGAAGATTCCGTAAGCATCGCCAACTTCTCCAAAGAAGATATCATCCGCCTGTTCGCACAACGAACAGC
>JAISQS010000237.1 GCA_031274045.1 Planctomycetaceae bacterium
AAAGACGGATATTCCGCTGATACATTACCTAAAAACTAACTTCGGGGGCAAGCCCCCGTCGCTAACGACTTCCCGCCTAACGCTGTTGTACTTTTTAAGTTTTGGAACAAGTCTAATAAGGGGATAAGGGCGCGTGCGGGGGGAGCTTCATTGTTATTAAGGGAGGGGAAATTGGTTACCTGTTGCTAATCGATTAAGACTCAATATTGGTTGTACAAATTTTCAATGTAAATTTATAAAAGAGGAAATTTCAAGTGTAAAAAGTATACTATCGACAACGAAGCAATAGGCATTTGCAGTTGTCGGGCAATCCGGGATGGTAGGGAACAGCGGGTGTTGATAGTTAAATCAGGAACTTGGGATCCCCCTCTCAACAGGGCAAGTCGGTTGCAAAACTGATGAAGCCCGAGCTTGCACGGGAAAGAATAACCGTGTAGGTATTGGTTGGGGAGTCGGATGAGGGCATAGTAGCGATGAAGTCGGGTAACTCCGATGGAGCAAAGGCTCTCTGGTTGATGTTCGTTGACGCTAAATGGCGGAAGTCCTGCACTTGTTACCAAACACGCAGGAGCAAGCAAGTAGTCGAAAGGCAACTTGCTGAAACCTTCCAGCCTGATGCGAAAACTGGCTGAAAAGCCAAGCGGAGGAAACTCCGTGAATGCTTGATGTGAGTACGTCAATGACCGCCGGATGGGGGCTGCTGTGACCGTCAGAGGGCTACATGTCCGGTGGGTTGAGGGGCAGGAATAGGGAAACCTACTCGCCTACTCTACCATATTTTGTTTATTCCGTATTCTCTAAAAAAATAAGATATCGAAAGAATCGAAAGATGTGTGGTATAACAAGGGCGGGACACCCGCGTTCCAGTCCGTGACGCTTCGCGGCAATTGTCGGCTGCGCCGACGGGTGACGGTTTGGAATATCAACACGATTCCCGCACCAATTTTGTCGGTAGCAAGCTACCGTCGCTAACGAAAATTATGTGGTATGACAAGGTTTTCCAACCCCTTAAAAAATATCGAAAAATATCAGAGCATTATGAGCAATCCCACAATAGACCAAGTGTTCAATGACTGGCGGGTATTGGATTCTTGTGAATTTACGATTCCTGATGGAGTGAGTTTGGTTTCACATGAGGAGTTTACTTCTGCGCCGGAGATTGTGGTTCGTCGGGTGTTGCCGAATTGTTTTGTGCGGTTTTTTGGCGGAATAAAGATTCTTTATTCTTTTTTTTATGCGTTTCAATTGTTGTTCTCGTGCGGGCGCGGTGATGTTTTGCTTGTTGACGGGAGCAATGGTTTACTCTGGTTTTTTGTCGGTTATCTTCACAAGTTACCATTTTTCAAAAGGACAAAAATTTTTCTTTGGGATCTTTTTGTTGAGTATCATTTGGGCAAGGATCGTCGTTTGCGATTTTTCCCGATGGTCAAAATTAAGGTTGCGTGGAAGATTTCGTTCGCTCGTTTTGCGATGATGGAATATGATGTGATGGTGTTGTGGTCGCGTAAGCAAGTGGAGCCTCACGCGAAACTTTTTCGGCTTCCCAAAGAGAAGTTTATTTTTTTGCCGTTCAAGTCGGATCATTCTGTTTGGCAGACTTATGACATTCCGATGGGCAATTTTATTTTTGCGGGCGGCAATAGTAAGCGTGATTATAAAACGCTTGTTGAAGCTGTGCGTGGAACGGGAATACCAACCATTATCAGCACAACCGATCCCAATGTTAAACAATCTATCTTGCAACCGGCACAAATTCAAAAAAGAATATCTGCCAAGCAAACAAATAACACAGATGCAATAACCAACCAAGATGCAGATGCAATAACCAACCAAGATGATCTTGCTGATTCTGTTTCAAATGTTATTGTTCTTGCAGCGTCTGAGCCTGCTTTTGCCCAGTTGCAAGCGGCGAGCCGGTTTGTTGTCATGCCGACAATTTACTCCGGATTAAAGGGGACATCCGAAGCTAACTTTTGCAATCCGGGTTGGCATGGTAAGCCGGTTATTGCGTGTTGTGATATAGCGGCGGAGGATTATATTGTCGAGGGTGAGACTGGTTATGTGGTTCATTCGGGCGATTCGGAAGGCTTGCGAAAACGTATTATTGAATTGTGGAACGATTCGGACAAAGTCAAAATAATGGGTCAAAAAGGACGTGAACATGTTGAAAAATATTTCACTCAAACAAAATTCATCAGACGGCTTTTACGTCTCGCCCTGCTCATCGGCGACAGAAAGTAACCGACAACAGAAGCGGCAAACGTATCGACAACGTAAGGTGAGTAACCGACTGCCAGGCGGTTGCGTCGGCGAAAGCCGACAACTGGATCGCCAAAACGTATCGGCAAGCGTAAGGTGGGCAACCGACCGCCGGGCGGTTGCGTCGGCGCAAGCCGACAACTGGATCGCCAAAACACATCGGCAAAACCAACACGCCAAACGTTTTGGGCAATTTGGCATATCAACACGTGTTCCGCCCCCATTGTTTTCGTCTTGCTTCGCTCGCCGAAAACGCTATTCACCAAGAAAGCCCGGCGGTCGGTTACCCACCTTACGATCACCAACACGATTCCCGCCTCATTTCGGCGGTAGCAAGTTACCGTCGCTAACGTCATGCGAATGCGTTTATGATTTGTGTGATATAACGCGGACAATTTTCTACGAAACTTTAGTGTGAGAAATATATTATGGGTTATTGTACGTTAATTAGTTGTGTTGATGCTTTGCGTGGTTGTGGAGAGTTGTTGGAGTATTCTGAGCCGGTTGATCCTTATCTTGAGATGGCGGCGGTGCAGCGGCGGCTTTATCAACAGGAAGCTCCTGCCGTACTTTTTACTAATCCTGTTGGTTGTCAATTTCCGATGCTTGCGAATCTTTTTGGAACGGAGTCGCGGGTGAATTTTATTTTTCGTGATAGTGTTGATCTTTTGTGTAGGTCGATTGAGTTGGCATCTGATCCTGTTGCGCGGGTATCGTCGCGGTTAAATTTGAAGTCTACGTTATCGCTTGGGTTGAGTGCTTTATCGTCGTTTTATTATTCGCGTCCGAAGCGTGTGTCAATATCTCGTTCGCCTGTTCTTGCTTGTCGGACGACTCTTGATTGTTTGCCGCAACTTGTGAGTTGGTCTGGTGATGGCGGTGCGTATATTACGTTGCCGATGGTTTATACGGAGCGACCGGCGCGACCCGGATTTGGGTCATCTAATCTTGGGATGTACCGCGTGCAAATTTCCGGCAATGATTATTTGCCCAATCGTGAGGCTGGGTTGCATTATCAAATTCATCGCGGGATTGCTCATCATCATGCGGAGGCGATTGCGGCGGGACGGTCGTTGGGGGTGAATGTGTTTATTGGCGGTGCGCCTGCGATGATGCTTGCGGCGGTTATGCCTTTGCCGGACAATGTCAGCGAGCTTTTTTTTGCGGGCATACTTGGTCGTCATCGAATACCGATGTGTTCTGATTTGGGTTCTTTGGCAAATAGCGGTTTTGGATTCGGATTGCAAAATGGATTGCAAAATGGATTGCAAAATGAATTGCAAAATGATGGATTACAAGATGGATTACAAAAAGATCGGCGGAGTGGAGGCGTGTTGGTTGCGGATGAATCAAGTTCTGCGGTTGGTTGTACATCAATTTATGCGGAGGCGGATTTTTGTATTTGCGGTGAGCTTGGTTTGGCGACGAAGCGTGAGGGTCCGTTTGGTGATCATCTTGGTTATTATAGTTTGGAGCATGAATTTCCGGTGTTGCGAGTAAAGTCGGTTTGGCATCGGAAGAACGCAATTTTTCCGTTTACGGTTGTTGGTCGTCCGCCGCAAGAGGACACGCAATTTGCCCGATTTATTCATAAGCTCGTGCGTGATGTTGTGCCGCAAAAAATCGCTGGTGTGTCGGCGGTTCATGCTGTTGACGAGGCGGGTGTGCATCCGTTGTTGCTCGCTATCGGACGCGAACAATACACTCCTTTCAACAAAAAAAAACGTGCCGCCGAACTACATACATTGGCACACGCAATTCTCGGTTACGGACAATTATCTTTGGCAAAATATCTTTTCATTGTCGCGGGTGAAGATGACGTGTCGCTCGATGTTCACAACGTACCGCGTTTTTTGATGCACTTATTAAAGCGTGTTGATTGGGAACAAGATGTACATTTTGTCACGAAAACAAACACGGATACGCTTGATTATTCAGCTTATTATGATGGTGAATTGAATCGCGGGTCGAAGATGTTTGTTGCGGTGAGCGGCGAGCCGGTGCGTGATTTAGCGAATACGTTGGAAGAAAATTTGCCGTGTCGGAATCCGCGAGTTGTGATGCCGGGGATACTTTGCGTGGAGGAGTTGTTTGAGTTGGACAAAATAAAACCAAACGATTTCCCAAAAGGATTTCAACTAATAACACTAGTCGATAACTCAACAGAAACCGCATCAAACCTGCCAAATTTTTTATGGACAACCTTCACAAAAAGCGATCCCGCAAGAGATATTCACGGAATCGGTGAATATATAAAGGACAAACATTGGGGTTGTACGGGACCGCTTGTGATTGATGCCAGAAAAAAAACATACCACGCACCGGAACTAACAGAAGAACCAAACATAAAAAAAAGAGCAGACAACATCACACAAAAAATCATGAAAAATTACAAAGAAAAAAATAAGTAATATATCAGTGAAAATTGGCAACGCGGTAGTAAACCAAACCTTTTTTGGCACGCAGATGACGCAGAGTGTCAGGAGTTGCGCAGATTTTTTTATAAATGCCTGCTCTTATTTATCTGCGAATATCTTTAAAATCTGCGTCGTCTGCGTGCTAAAAAAGGTTAACCCACGTTCCGCAGTTGGTCAGCAAATAAAAAAATTTCAAAAATTTTTTTGTTAATCTGGTGAAGTTTTATTTCTCTATTTTTTTGTTATTTTGTCTAATTTGTTTTGAAATTTTTTTGTGGGGTTATTTTTTGTGTTTTATTTTTTTGAAGTGCGATGTAGTGGAAAGAGAGAAATTTGACAAGCGGTCTATTTTTATGGTATTCTACGCGCATGT
>JAISQS010000269.1 GCA_031274045.1 Planctomycetaceae bacterium
ACCTCCGCATAAATCTGATTCGCAAATTCCAACTTCCCATCATTTTTACGTATCAGACCAAGATCACGCGTAAACAAAAAATCATCCGACGAATAATCTATTTTGGCAATCTCACCCAAAATAATTGGCTGAAGAATTTTACGTATACGCTTCTCTCGCAACCTCGCCAAAAGACTCTCAATATGAGTATCACGACGTAATATTATGTTTTGGATTGCTTGCTCGATTATTTGTGATGTGACAACTTGCGAATAATCCGATTTGAGTATTTTCTCGACAGCTTCACGAGCAATTGCATTGACCAACCAAGGTTGTCCCTGAGTCTGTTGCCAAACTAATTCGACAGCTTCGGGATCGAATTGTTGTTTGGTATCGGCGGTGTGTTGAGCATAAAGTTCGGCAATATCTTCTTTGGAAAAATTCTGTAACGTCAGCGACTCTGCAACAATATTAAACGGACTGGCTGTACCGAGTGTTTCACTTTCGGAGCGGTATTGCATTTTGTATTCGTTAATATTAAGCATCCCAACCAACGCCAACGAATGAACAAACGGCGAATCGGAGCGAGTAATGTAACCATTGCGTAGTTGGCGTAGAAACGAAATCATCGTCAGACCGCTTAAACAATCAGCTTCATCAAAAAACAGAACAAGCGGCTTGTCCAATAACGAACACAAATCTAACAACGACTCAAATAAAAGACTGTCCGAATCGTTGTTAGTTGTATCTACATCAAATGGTATATTTTTGGGAATCTGCGACATTCGTACGGCTGATTTGATACATCGCATAATAGCAGGTATACCCTTGCTCGGATCGTCCATTCCTTGTGCTCGTTCCAGAGAACAGTACAAAGTATAGTATTTGCCGCTTTGGTTAAGTTTTTTTGTCATTTCGCGCAAGAATGTCGTCTTACCGCTTTGCCTCGCGGCATGAATGATGAAATATTTTTCACCATCAATTAACGGCAATACTTCACCAAGACGACTAATCGCATCCAACATATAATGCTTTTCCGGTGAACAAGGACCTGCAACATTAAACTCTCGTGACATAGTAATTTTTTGGTTAAAGTTTTTTTATTAAATTTATTCGACAACCACACATCAGCATCCGAAAATTGTTATTTTTTTATTTTCAAAAAAATTATGCCGAACAAAAATTTTATCATCCAAAGAGATATCTTCCCGCCGATCAAAGACAATAAGCCAACCCTCTCGACAAGCAAACATGTCTATATATTTTGCGATCATTTCAAGTCCTTTGGTGTATGAGTGTTCGTTCTGGAGAATTTTCAACACAATCGGATATCTGCGCTTGCCGTAGAAAATGCAAAAGTCTAACTTACCTGTTCCCAACTCCATATCATGATTCAACTTTACGTCGTCGCTGATTATTCGTTGCAAAAATGCCAACAAAGTAAAATGCAACGTACCTTCATCGTAATCATATTTCCCATCCCAGATTTGAGCATTAGCTCGCCAAAACTCCTGAAAATCCCGTAACAAAAACTCCATATCAATCTTCTCATCATGAACATAACGTGACATTATAATTTTTTGGGTTAAGGTTTTTTATTTTTTGTTAGGTTTTATTGTGTGGTTATATTTTTTTGTCGCTGTAGGAAGAATCATACGCGAATAACATCAAATACTCAACCAACTTGCTTTGTCTTTTTTAGCAATTTGGATTGAGTGTGATGTTCGTCATTTATGTAGTTCGTACCTGAGATTGCGCCGTAGAAGATGGGCAACTATTATCGGGATTTTTTTGGTTTTTTTATTGAATAGTTGTCGATGGTAGCGAACAAAATTTTTTGTACGTGACTTATCTATTTGTATCCGATGCTTCCGATGCTGTTGTTGTCCCATATTGTAGCACCTTTGAGGGTGGTTGTAGAGTCGGCGGGGATATTGGTTGGTGTTGTGGTTGGAGTTATTTGTATTCCGGTTCCGTTTGTTGGGTTTATGCCCATTGTGATTAGTCTGTTTTTCAAGTCGGTTTGATTTGGGTTTAGGAGTAATGATTGTTGGTATGCGGCGATTGCGTTTTCGCGGTCGCCGTTATTTTCTCTTATGAATCCGATAGCTCTCCATGCGCGGTAGTTATTTGGTTCGGTGGTGATAACCTGTTGTAGCAGTTCTGTTGCTTTGGCAATACTTTCATCTGCTGTTTTTTTGTCGTTTTGGGCAAGTGCGATTTGAGCCCATTCTTGGTGTAGTCTTGCTAATTCAATTTTTGGTTCTTGTGAGGCCGGATTTGATTCGAGCCAATTTATGATATGGTCAAATGCCATTTTGGGCTGCTGCAATTCAAGATACATCGCGGCAAGTCCTCTATTTGATTTTAGGTGATTTGGATTTATTGACAGACAAATTCTGTAGTATCGGTTCGCTTCATCGTATTGTTGTTGTGCGATGGCAATTTCTTTTTTTTCAAGAGAAATTTTCGCGGACTGGTGATATGTCTCTGCCAAATTGAAGCTAATGTCAGGGTTATTCGGATCGCGTCTGAACGCTTCAAGGAATGCTCGTTGAGCTTGGTCGTATCGTGCTTGGTTGAAATAGCGCACACCTTCGGCGGTCATATTCGCCGCCGTACAACCAACAAAAGGCAATATAACTGTAATCGCCAAAAGAATAAAAAATATAGTTTCACGCCGCATTTTGTTCAAATTAAAAAAGTGGTATTGTTCAATATTTCCCGTAATTTTTTGACAGAATCAACTGATCCCGCCAACGGACTCCGCAACACAAGCCCCGCAATCAATGCGTGAGTGTAATAATTTTCCTCTTTCAAAACAAGATCAATTTTAAACCGTTTGATTTGAGATGCCGCGCATATTTTTTTGAGAAGGCGAACTAGACGAAAACTACGAAATACACAAAAAATAAATTCTAAAAATTATTTTTAACGCGAAATACACGAAAATACAAAATGCGCGAAATTTTAATAAAGGTATTTTTTAAATCACTTTCGCGAATTTCGTTTTTTAGCGTGTTTCGCGTTAAAAAAATTAGTAATATATCAGCGAAATATCCGCCTCTTATACTATTCGCACGTGATAATTCCCATTGCCAGTTATGTGAAAATATTTTATGATATGTTGTGTTGGTTTTGTTGTGTATTTTTTTTTGAGATAATTTGTTTTTATTGTAATGGAATACAGGTTACCCAAAAGACAATTAAAGAAGCTTAAA
>JAISQS010000291.1 GCA_031274045.1 Planctomycetaceae bacterium
CACGATTCCCACCGCGTTGCGGTGGGCTGGATTATATTGCCCCGTTGGGGCGTTGGGAATTTTATTGTAATCAGGTTGAGTTAATGCGGATATTTCACTGATGTATTACGTTTTTTCTACAGAGTTGATGTATTTCACTGATATATTAGACTTGTTCCGTAACTTGTAAATTCAAGGGACAAATTGTGAAAAAACCTGTTTTTTGCCTACCTAAATCACCTAATCTCCTCAAATTCGGTTTTTGAACAAGTCTATCGTGACTTGTTTTGGGTTGTGGAACAAGTCTATTACAAAATATCAACAACGCTACCTAAAATTTAACTGCTAAAAAATCATGTCAATAATTCCGTTAGGTTTTAACAGAGTGAGTGTGCCGTTGCAGGTGCATCGTGCCGGTAACAGTCTTGCCGGTGCGGCATCGCTCATGTCAAAATACGAACAACAACTCACCACCGAATTACAATACCGATTCGGAAGCGATTCGCCCTACAACGCCTCAACAACATTGTCAATACAATCTCTAATGGAACGAAAAGCACAAAACGTCTCAAACTTGAAAACAACACAGAGCTTTTTGTCCGCTACCGATGAAACTTTGTCGAAAGTCTCATCGCTAACAAACGACGCACAAGCAATGGCATTGAACGCACTCAACACACTAACAACAGCACAAGAACGCTCCTCGCTCGCACAAAGCGTCAACCAAATCGTTCAACAATTTTTCAGCTTCGGAAACAATTCTTTTGGCGGGCGTTATCTTTTTTCGGGTTCGGTGACGGATGTTATGCCGTTTGAGTGGGGGGCGGATTCATATTACACGGTCAACTATCGCGGCAACGAATCGAATATTTTTTCGTGGAGTGATACTGATATTCTTTCTAAATCGAATATGAATGGTGTTGAGATTTTTGGTGCAATTTCCGATCCGGTGCATGGAAAAGTTGATCTTAATCCTTCGGTGTCGGGCAATACGCTTTTGGCAGATTTAAACGGCGGACGCGGTGTGGACAAAGGATTCGTTCAAGTAACGTACACTTTGAACGGGAACAAAAATACATACGAAATTGATTTGAGCAAATGCTCTTCGCTCGCGGACGTGAAACGGCAACTTGAAGGAAATTGGAATCCGTACTTTAATCTTAAAGTCGATATTGATGACAATGGATTAGTGATTTCTTTGCCGACGGATTTAGCGGGAACTGTCAAAATATCCGAATCGGGACGCGGAACGGTTGCAAAACAACTCGGCATTCCGACAGATGTTTCCTTTGATCGTAACAGCAATCTCGTCTGCCGCGATTTGAATCCCGCGCTCACGTCAACAACCTCTTTGCAAAACATACTCGGCGCGCGTTCCAATGTTACGTTGGCTTTTGCGGGATCGAACAATGACATTTTGATCGAGTCAAAACATAACGGCGAAAGTTACACGGACAGCGATGGAAACGTGTTTCCGCTCAACGGCGTGAATATTGCAATACTCGCTGACTCAAACGTCACAAAAGGTAACGAATCCGCAACATTCGATTCATCAACACAGACGGTCGTCATTAAAATTCATCCCGACAACACAACCGCCAATGACATTATTGCCGCTATAAATCAAGCGTCGGAGGCGGGCGAGATTCCGCCGATAAACGCGAAGTTATCTCAAACGGATCAGATTGGAACAGACCAAGCCGGTACAGGGATTGTATCTTTTTTACCCGGTTTTTTGGTGACGTGTGGAACGTTATCGGGTGGTGAAGGGGTTGATTTTGACTTCACTGGAATTGAGTTGACGAATGGAAACATGACGCATAACATTTCGTTTAGTGATTGCGAAACTGTTGGCGAGTTATTGGCGAAGCTCAATGATCCGAGTTATGGTCTTTATGCTGAGATAAATGAATCGAAGACGGGTATTGATATTCGCAGCAGGGTGAGCGGTGCGGACTTTTGCATCGGCGAAAACGGCGGTCAATCAGCATCGCAACTCGGCATAAGAACCGTCGATTTTGACACGCAACTTTCAGAGTTCGATTACGGAAGAGGCGTGAGCGATTACAACGGACCCGGCGAAACCGCGTCGGCGAAATATTCAGGAACAGCCGCAAATAGCAGCTTAATTTTGAGAGCAAAATCAGACGGGAAAATTTGGAATGATTACAAAATAAATTTTGTCCAAACAAATGATGTCAACGGCAAAGTCGTCGTCTCAATGGATGAAGACTCAAAAACAATCAATATCGCAATCAACTCCGGCGTAACAACAGCAAAGGAAATTGTTGAGGCATTTGATACGCAAACCGGCGCGAAAGAATTTTTTGATCTTGAGCTTGACACGTCGCAAACGACTAATAACGGCGAAGGTGTAGTCTATCTTGGGCAAACGAAAACAGAAGGCGGCACGAACGGCGGAATTGATTTTTCAATTACGCGCAATGATGGAACGGTGCTTGAAATTGACGTGCGCGGAGCAAAAACGGCAGGCGATATTTTGCGGATAATAAACGAACATGAGAACAATACGGATGGTTTATTGGTTGCGCGGTTGGCGGAGTTCGGCAATGGGATAGAGTTGGTGGATTCGAGTTTTGGTGATTCGGTTTTGCGGGTTGATCGTGCCTTGCTCTCGACGAGTGCGATTGAGTTAGGATTGATAAATTACGGTGAAGAGTACCGGACGATTACGAACGCGGGCGGAGTTGCAAATGAGACAATAAACGAAAACACGCTCAATGGCGCGTTATTGATTACGGCAAAACACGCGGGTTCATACGCGGACGGCGTGAATATCGAAATGGTTGAAGGGCTGCCGACTGGTGTTGTTTGGGATGCCGCTTCGGGAACTTTGCGATTCCAAATTGAAAGCGGAGTAACAACCGCAAACGACATTATCAAAATGTTCGAAGAACAAACTTCAGAACAAGTACGATCAATGTTCAGCATACAAAACGGCATAAATGCCGACGGATCATCGAGCAACGGAAACGGATTAGTTACAACAGAAACAACAACAATGCAAGGCGGACAAGATGTCGTGTTGGGCGGCAACGATCCGAATCCAAAAGAGACCGAGTCGTTATTTGGGGCTTTGATTCGCATGGAGATTGGAATGGAGCGGAATGATACTCGTGAAATTGAGAGAGCGTCGCAGATGTTGACCAATGCAATTGACAGGTTGCATAGCGCGAGAACAACCGTCGGCATAATGCAAAATAGCCTCGACAATGTACAAGATCAATTGTCAAACGAAAATGTTAGATTTGAGCAGACGCTCGATGTAACGTACCGCATAGATTACGCCGACGCTTCAATCTCATACCTTGCCCAACAACTCTCATACCAAGCATCAATGCAAGTAACCGCATCAATGTTCCAAATGTCCTTACTGAATTATTTGTAACAGCGGCGGCAATAGACTTGTACCAAAATTTGTAATATATCAGCGAAATATTCGCTCTAATCAACATTATTTATAACCTTATTTTTCGTGACAAAACAACCTTAGTAGCCGTTGTATTACCTCAGATAACAGACCTTATTACCTTATTATTTTCCAATCCGTTCTATGTTTCGCGTTATTACGTTCCGTTAGAAATGTATTGCTAGGTAGAACAATTCACAATTCACAATTCACAGTTTACAATTCATAATTTGATTACATTCCGTTAGGAATGTATCGCTCGGTAGAAAATGAAGCTCCCGCCGAGTCTTCGCATTCCGTAGGAATGCACCCCTGTGACTTGCCCAATGGTAGCATTCCTACGGAATGCTCGTTTTGCGTGGGGATGTATATTTTCTACCGAGCGATGCAAACCTACGGTTTGCAAAGCTATGATATTACATGGCTACTGAGGTTGCTTTTGTAAGAAAATAAGGTTGTAAATCTTATCCCTTATTGTTTGATTATTGGTGTGACTGCGAACTTTATCCGTGTAACGAATAAGGGGATAAGGGCGTGTGGAGAGGTGGCTTCGTTGGTTATTAAGGGAGGGGGAAACTGATAACCTGTTGCGAATTGGTTTGAGTAGTGTTGATTGGTTTTTTTATACAATGCAGGACGATAATTTATCGTAATAAGCTTTAATATTTTACGTTAACACGTCAACAAGAAACGATAAAAGAGTCTATTTTTTTTGTGATTTGTCTGAATTGTGAAATTTCGTTTAAGTCTGTTGTCGGATTTTCCGATAAGTCTGGATGTGAGGAGCTTAGCGGTTGTATCGTGTGGTTGTGATCGTATTTTGGATTGGTTTGCTGTTTTGTGGTTTGTTATTTGTGTTTGGTGTTGTTATTTTATGTTTGTGTTTGGTGGGAGTAATGACATAGAGAGTTGGAGGTGGATATGTTACGAAGTGTGTTGATGGTGTTATTTTTGGGATTTGTTTTGAGTTGTACGAGTGGGTGTTTGATACCGATATATTCGGGTGATCCGGAGACTCGAGTGATGCAGCTTGTGAATAGTTCGGAGGGATTGCGGCTTGTGCCTGATGAGTGGCAAAGGTTCTGGTTTCTCGATCAACCAAACCACATGACAATTTACCGAGTACACGGCGGAATCATATAGAGTCCCATTCCAAATGATGCATGTGATTTGATCGTCCTGTAATTTG
>JAISQS010000292.1 GCA_031274045.1 Planctomycetaceae bacterium
CAAGACGGATTGGCAAACGTAAGGTGGGTAACCGACCGCCGGGCGGTTACGTCGGCGTACTCGCCGACAACTGGATCGCCAAAACGCACCGCCAAAACCAAAACGCCCTACGTTTTGGGCAATTTGGTATATCAACACGTGTTCCGCCCCCTCTGTTTTCGTCTCGCTCCGCTCGCCGAAAACACTATTCACCAAGAAAGCCCGGCGGTCGGTTACACACCTTACGTTTGCCGACATGTCTTGGCATTCCGTTCAAACTTTTTTGGTTCTATTACGCACAGAGGCGGGCGGGATGCCTCGTTGTACCACACAAGTTTTTTTTACGTTGGTGATCGTAAGGTGGGTAACCGACCGCTGGGCGGTTACGTTTTCGGCGAGCGAAGCAAGACGAAAACAGTGGGGCGGAACACGCATCGGCAAAACCAAAACGCCCAAAACGTAGGGCGGGTTAATTTTGTCGATGCGTTTTCCGCTCCCTTTGTCGGCTTGCGCCGACGTTATTCACCAAGAAAGCCCGGCGGTCGGTTACCCACCTTACATTTGCCGACACGTTTTGGCGTTCAGTTCAAACTTGTTCGGTTCTATTACGCACAGAGGCGGGCGGGACGCCCGCGTTCCAGTCCTTCGCCGCTACGCGGCAAATTTGTCGGTTACGCCGACGGAAGACGGTTTGGAATATCAACACGATTCCCACTCCATTTCGTCGAGGGCAAGACCTCGTCGCTAACGTTGTGCGAATGCGTTTATGACTTGTGTGTGTAACAAGAATGCTGCCGGTGATTTTGTTTTTTGAATTACGTGATATACTGTGTGCGATTCGAATTTGGGATCGTTTTAAGTCGGCGAACGATAGACGAATCTCAAAGTGTAAACAGTTCATTAACCTTTCAAAACAAACTATCTCAACATGTCCGTATATCTTGGTATTGATATTGGCACATCCGGCACAAAAACATTGGCTATTGACGGCAAAGGGAAGATACTTGCATCTAATTTGCAAGATTATCCTTGTTATGCCCCCAAGCCTCTTTGGAGTGAGCAAGACCCTGATGATTGGTGGCAGGCTACTATTAAATCTGTCCGAAACGTATTGCGAATCGGCAAGATTAAACCGCGTGAAGTTAAAGCTATCGGCTTGTCCGGTCAAATGCACGGCAGCGTTTTTCTCGATAAAAATAATAAAGTTATCCGCAAAGCGATTCTTTGGAACGATCAAAGAACCATAAAAGAATGCGGCGAAATTACATCTGCGGCAGGCGGTCAAAACGAACTCATAAAACTGGTTGCCAATCCCGCGTTGACCGGTTTTACAGCACCGAAAATTCTCTGGCTACGAAACAACGAACCACGCAACTTTGACAAACTCCGAAAAGTTCTCTTGCCCAAAGACGAAATCAGACGGCGGCTCACAGGAGAATTTGCAACCGAAGTCAGCGACGCGAGCGGTATGTTGCTTCTCGATGTGGTCAAGCGGAATTGGTCACTCGACCTCCTCACAAAACTTAAACTCGACCGCGACCTGCTCGGCAAAATATACGAATCGGAAGACGTTACCGGAAACCTGACATCCGAAGCTGCTCAATTGCTTGGTTTGACGACGGATTGTGTCGTTGTCGGCGGTGCGGGCGACTGCGCGGCAGGTGCTATCGGAAACGGAATCGTCAACGAAGGAATCTTGTCAACATCAATCGGAACATCAGGCGTAATGTTCGTGTACAGTGATGAAGTCAAAATCGATCCGCTCGGTCGCGTTCATACTTTTTGTCATGCGGTTCGCGGCAAATGGCATCTGATGGGAGTCACGCTCGCGGCAGGAGGCTCGCTGCAATGGCTTCGCAACACGCTGAATTTTTCAAGCCCAAAGAAGACGAAAGATGTTTATGATTTGATGACGTTTGAGGCGGAGAAGACTTCGTCGGGTAGTGACGGCTTGTATTTTTTACCGTATTTGAGCGGGGAGCGGACGCCTCATGCTGATCCATACGCGCGCGGTTGTTTTGTTGGGTTGACGTTGGCGCATGGTCGGGGTCATCTTGTTCGCAGTGTGATGGAAGGGGTAACGTATTCTTTGCGAGATTCGCTTGAAATTTTTGAAAGTCTCAATATTCCGGTCAAGCAAATCCGAGCTTCCGGCGGCGGCTCAAAAAGCCAACTCTGGCGGCAAATTCAAGCAGACATCTTCGGACAAAAAGTCGTAACAATAAATTCCGAAGAAGGACCGGCTTTCGGTGTAGCTCTATTAGCTGCCGTCGGCGCAGGTGAATTTAAAAACATTCAAGAAGCCTGCAAAGCCGCAATAAAAATTGTCAAAGAAACAAAACCAGACTCAAAAGTAAAAAAAATCTACGATCAAGGAATGTTAATCTACCAAGACTTGTACAGATCGTTAAAAGATAATTTTAAAAAGATGAGCTAAAGTGTGAACGTAGATGTTGCCTTCGTTATATCACGCAATTTTTTTGAGAATACGAAACATACGAAAAATACAAAATAGACGAAAAGAGCTGATAGCAAAATTTCGTTTGTTTTGTTAATTTTGTTTGGTTTGTATTCTCAAAAGTATCTCAAAAAATGTGTGGTACAAAGCTGGCGTTGTCTTATGAAATTGTTTCGCGATATTTGTTTTTCGTGATTAAATCACGATTCAAATAATAATTAAACTGCACGTACCGGATTTCGTTTTTATGTTTGCGGGTTTATTTACATCAAGCCTGTTTTGTGATCAACGAATTTTATGGTGTGTTGCGTATAGGAGATAGATGATGAGAAAATTTGTTCCGTTGTTTTGTGGTGTTTTGTGTTTTTACGATAGTCGCGCAGCGACGACATTTTGCATAACCGGTGATGTAGCGAAGCGGAATCACCGGATCACGATTTGCATATAGGAGATAGATGATGAGAAAATTTGTTCCGTTGTTTTGTGGTGTTTTGCTTTTGTTTACTGGTCTTTTGGCTGGTTATTTTTTGAGTGTTGCGAGCGGCAATGCTGGTGATCGTGATTCGATCAGCAGCGGCGCGGGCGGTGACAAAGCTGACGTTGGCGGCAAGAAGGATGCAGGCAAAACGCCGCGACGGGCGCGTCCGGCTGCGCCGATTCGGGTTGAATTGGTTCGCAAGAATTTGATTAGCAATGCCCGTTTGTTTCATGGGCGTTTGGTTGAGGTGCAGCGGTCGCGGATTTCGACGGAAGTTTCGGGACTTGTGCGTGAGCTTCCAATTGAAATAGGTATGAAGGTCAAAGGCGGCGAAACGCTTTTTGCCCAAATAGACACGACGTGGTTATCGTTAATAATTGAGCAGACGGAGGCGGAGATTCTTAGTTTGGAACACCGGCTTACGCATGAGAAGAGTGAGTTGAAGCGGTTAAATTCGGCTGGGGTTGAGGCGGTTTTTACCGAGAGCGATAGAAGTCAACAACGAGCTCTCGTCGAGCAATACATACAAGATTTAGAGAAGGCAAAAATTGCGAATCGTGAGGCGAAGGAGAAGTTGCATCGTGCGACGATTCTTGCTCCGTATGATGGTTATGTTATTCGGCGTGAGACGGGTGTGAATGAGTTGCTTTCGCCCGGTACGCCGATAGCGGAGATAGTGATGTTGGGTGAGGTTGATGCGAGGATAATGGTTTCGGAGGATGTTATTGACAGGATAAAAGTTGGTGATGAGGTGCCGGTTATTGTCGATTCGCTAAACATAAGAGTTGTGGGCAAAGTGCATCGGATTGTGCCGTACGCGCCGACGGGTGCGAGGATTTTTCCGGTCTTGGTGAGGTTGTCGGACAAAGAGGGTCATTTGAAGGTTGGGATGAGTATTACGGCTGAAATCGTGACGAGCAATCCGTCGGAGGAAATTATCGTCTCAAAAGATGCCGTTTTAGATCGACCGGATGGTGCTGTCGTGTGGGTAGCGGTTGAGGAGAATAAAAAAACCGACGATGACAATAATAAATCTACCTTCATCGCGAAACCAATTCCGGTAAAGATCAAAGTAACAGCAATAACGCATTGCGGTGTTGTGCCGGAAACGGATGAAGGCAAAAAATTATTAGTATCCGGCGCAAAAGCAATAATAGAAGGCGCAGAAAGATTAACCGCAAATCAACAAATCAGAATCGACCAAATCGACCCAAAATTACTAGAAAACCTCTCATCACCAAACGGACAAAAAATCATCAACCCAAAAACAAGATTCGAAAACTAACAACAAAAAACACAAAAAAGTTACGCACAAAGGCACGAAGATCACGAAGGAGTTTATCCACCTCTCGGATCAACATTGAAATCGAATCTTCAATATTTTTTCAACGCGGAAATCGCGGAAGGACGGAAAGAGCGGAAGTTTTAAAAAATTCGTTTTCCGCATATCCGCGCTTTCCGTCTTTCCGCGTTAAAAAATTCTTCCTCTGTGTTCTTTGTATCATTTTTGCGCAATATTTTTAAAAAGTTATGTAGTGTTTTACTTGCCCCCTTCTTTTTTTAGGAAAAGCTGGTTAAATACAATTCGGTTGAGGGTAATCATAGCTTGAAGGTAATCGTGGCGTAGTACATTACCGCGAATGTGTGAGCTGGCAACCGACATGTCAGCGGTTATTCATTTTGAAAGAAAATAGAACAATAACCGGATACGATTAGGTAATTTTAAAAATTAAAAAATTTATGAGTCAATCACAAGATCATTGTGCCGGTACGAGTGCGAGTCTTTTGGACGATGTTTTGGTCAGACAGATTGCGGCGATTCAGCCGCGTTCGGTGGTTGATTTTGGTGCTGGTGCCGGCAAAAATGGTGGGATTGTTCGCAAAACGCTTGGTGACAGTGATGTTCGTTTGGTTGCAGTTGAGGGGTTCGAGCCGACTGTGGAGATATTGCGGCAGGCTGGCGTTTATGACAATGTCGAGTGTATGCTAATTCAAGATTGGTTTAAGCAAAATACGAATCATTATGATCTTGCGATATTTGGTGATGTGTTGGAACATTTATCTGTTTGGGAAGTTCGCAACGTTCTCCGTAAATGTTATAAATGCTTTTCGCATGTAATTGTTATTGCTCCGTTGTACGATATTTTTCAAGAAGAATTGTACGGCAACAAATTGGAAATTCATAAGTGCTACATGACGGAAACATTTTTTAATCGTTATTATCCTCTTGAAAAACATTTTAAGCGAGGTGACGACTGGTATATGTTAAATGTTTATTTTTCTCCGCTTACTCCGCCGCCTTCGATTCTGTCAAATTTTAACGAGAAAAAGATCGCGCGCGGAATTGTGTATCTCTCCGCTCCTGTTCTGCAACTTTTCGGAATGGAACGTGTTGTGGTAAAAATGTTTCGTTTTTTGGGGAGTATTTTACAACGGTTAGGTTTACGTAAATGAATATGTCAATCTAAATGACAATCATTAAATTTGTCCTTAATTATATTAACTGTACAAAAAATAATGGCATATCAAATTTGTATAAATCCCGATTGTTCTCATCAATATGAGATTGGTCAGGTGCTTCATTCGTGTCCGGTTTGTGGTGAGTTGTTGGATGTTGATTATGAGTGGGATTCTTTGCCGGTGCCGGATTCGTTGTGTCATTTTGATCGTTATCGTTCCGAATCTGTCAACAGTGTTCGCCGTTCGAGTGGTGTTTGGCGGTTTCATGAGTTGTTACCTTTTTTGCCTCTTGAGCGTTCTGTTTCAATTGGCGAAGGTCGGACGATTTTGCAAGACGCGCGGTATATTGCGTCTTTTGTCGGGGTTGACGCGGGGCGTTTATTTTTGCAGTACGAGGGATTGAATCCGTCGGGGAGTTTTAAGGACAACGGAATGTCTGCCGCGTTGACGCATGGAGCATTTGTCGGCGCAAAAAAAGCCGCGTGCGCATCAACAGGAAACACCAGCGCATCGCTCGCCATCTACGCCGCAACAACACGGCTTATTGAAGCTGTCGTCTTCGTAGGCTCCGGCAAAATCGCATACGGAAAATTATCGCAAGCATTGGACTACGGCGCAAAAACTATTCAAATTCAGGGTGACTTTGACGATGCCTTGATAAGGGTGAGACAGATCGCGAAAGACCACAACATTTACCTTGTGAATAGCGTGAATCCGTTCCGGCTTGAGGGGCAAAAAACAATCATGTTTCGGGTGATAGAAGAGCTGGATTGGAATGTGCCTGATTGGATTGTTGTGCCGGGCGGAAATCTTGGTAACGCCGCAAGTTTCGGCAAAGCGTTTATTGAATTGCACAAGTTAAATTTGATAAAAAAAATCCCAAGAATCGCAATCATAAACGCGTCCGGCTCAAACACACTGCACCAACTCTACAACAAAAATAATGACAATAAAAACGAACGCGGACTGCGTTGGAACGGTGGGCATTATGATAAAGATTTGATCAAAAATTTTTACGATAAGATGACATCCGAATCGCGCAAAGCTCATACGATTGCGAGTGCGATTGAGATAAATCGTCCGGCGAATCTTTCGAAGGCGTTGAGAACGCTGGAATTTTGCAATGGTGTCGTGAGTGAGGTTACGGATCAGGAGATAATGGACGCGAAGGCGCGTGTCGGCGCGTGCGGATTCGGTTGTGAACCGGCGAGTGCCGCGTCTGTTGCGGGGACAAAAAAACTGGTTGAAGAGGGGGTTATTAACAAGGAAGAGCTTGTCGTATGTATCTTGACCGGACACCAACTAAAAGACCCAAACGCCACCGTAGCATATCACGGCAACGACCAAAATCAATTCAATAACACACTGGGAAAATTCAATATCACATCAGCAAAATTCGCAAACAAACCGATCTCCGTCCCAAACGACCCCGACGAAATCGCAAAATTTTTATAAAGAATATTTTTCACAGGAAGGGAAGGGAAGGTAATGGAAAAATAGTAATATATCAGCGAAATATTTTTTCTGGAAAACTGCAATTGTGGTAAATAATTTTCCTGACTATTTCGGATTTTGTGTTACTGATCGCCCCGCAAGGGGCAACATATCCTAGCCCGCCGCAACGCGGCGGGTTACG
>JAISQS010000340.1 GCA_031274045.1 Planctomycetaceae bacterium
CTACAATTGCAGTTTTCCAGAAAAAATATTTCGCTGATATATTACGTTTTTATCAAAAATCTCCATAGCCCAATTCTAACACTTTTGTTGCCAGTTAATTTCCGGCGAAAGCCTAAGGTAACGTAAGGTGGTCAACCGACTGTCATGCGGTTGCGTCGGCGTACTCGCCGACAACGTGAGCAGAAAACGTATTGGTTTACCAAACCGCTAATGTCGGCAACGCCGACAATTGGAGTGAAAAACGTTTCGGTTTTGGGCGGTAGAAATATCAAGATGTTGCCTGCCCCTTTGGGGACGAGGGCAAGCCTCGTCCTTACAATACCAACGTTTTTTTCCGTTCTCGTTTTCGGCGAGTGAAGCAATCCGAACATAATCGGTGTTTTGTTATTCGATTTCTTCGGCGGTTTTTGAGTAGATGTTGTATCTTGGTGAGTTGTAGATGCAGGATTGTTGTTGCTGCTGATCGTGTAGGAGTTGTTGGGATTGTTGTTGTTCGCGGGCGAGTTGTTGTGATTCTTGTCGGATTTTTTGGCTTAGGACGGCAGCGTCGTACCATGTAAAACTGAGATCAGGATTTGACGCGTAACGACCGAGAGTACGTAGCGTTTCCGCTCGGTTTGTGTCGCTGTAGAGAAAAATATAACGCTCCTCGCCTTTGACCAACGCCAAAACGTTTATGTCCTGATTCATGGAAATTCCCTCCTTAAAATGTTGCACGCCGGATTCTGTTTTGACATCTCCGCCGTGAATAATCCTTGCCGTTATGGTATTTGAATTTGATTTTGTTGACGTGCTGTTATTCTGCACAATCGCCGAAATCGAAGAGCATACCGAAGCCGCAATCGTATCCGGCTTCGCTCTCATTGCCGCATTATCCAATGCCGCAACTTCATTAGGTTGCCGCCAACTTGGCGATCCGAAATTTAAACTGTCGTTTGTGCGGATGCTTGCTTTTTGTTTGGTCATGATTCTGTGTGGTTTGGTTGGGTTGTCGAACGATTGCTAACGATTACAATACCGAAATCGCAATAGCTCTCGCTCAAATACGCAATGTACAATAAAATTCGCCGACTGTAAAACGTTACAACATAAACGAATATATAAAGTACAAGCAGTTTCAAATTGCCGTTCATTTGGACTACTGCGAACTCATTGATCTGAATTATCCCAATCAATAAAGACCGACTTACGTAAACCGCCGCGACCAATTCCAATCCCGCCGCACACACTCCGCTCGTTCTTTATCGGATTAAATCAGCCAAAATTTCAACAGTTTTACAAATGAATCAGATTTTTTGTACTATTATTTTTTTGTCCAAATTAGAAAATGGACAACCGTCAAAGTTGCCCCTACTCCTCTACCTTCAAATGTATATTACGTATAATAACGCATTTTTGTTCGTGTCTATCCCAAATCATTTTGCTTAATTAGCACAATTCAGACGTTAAAATTCGACGAATTTGAAATTATGCGCAACGATAATGATGTTTTGTTTAGTATGAATTTCCGCCGCCTTGCCATGGTTTTTTGATTCTTATAACTTTTTCGGCGGGTCCTGCGCCTCCTCTTGCGGAGAACATTTCCCAGATGTGCATCCGGCAACAAAACGCTATAAACTCCGCACTATTATTTAATATTGATTCTTTGCCTGCCAGACGTTTGTCATCGCGGAACAGCAGATCATAATCGCTCAACGCCTGCATAAATTCGCTGCTGTTCCCGTTGTAAATTGCAATATGACTCAAAACCGGCGCGTCGCTTTTTTGTGTTCGTTTCGGCTTTTCCGGTTGCGGCGGTTCGGGGACAAAACCACGCGGATCGGGCCAATCATTCGGCAAACCCGGAAAACGATTCGGCTCGCCGTAAACCATATCCGTCTGTCCGGCAACAGACGCTCCGGGCATCATATTCTGATACGGCGTAACCGGTTCAATTGTACGATTCACCCAGCCGTATTGTGCCGTCTGCTCTTGCGTCAAGCCGTTCGGTTGCGGATAACCGGCATAATGTCCGTTGAATTGACCGTTATTTTGCATCTGGTCTTGGTATGTTTTGTGTTGGTTTTGTTGTGACCAGACATCTCGGTTTTGGGCGGCATTTTGACTTTGCCATGGACCGTTTTTTAGCGGGTGTTCCCAACCTAACTCCTTCGGTCTGATCAACTCAATAGCTTCTCGTTTTCGATCTTCGGCGTTGAGCGGGGTTGCGTTTGGTATGAATGGCGTGCCGGTAGATTTTACTGCGTTGTTTAGGAATTGGTCTTGTTTGTAGGTTGCGGCAAGTTCGCGCAAAGTCTTCTCATCCGGTATCGCATCCTCCAATTCGTCAAAATCTATCGCTGCGGCTGGCACAATATTATTTTTTCGTCTGACAATTCGACGCGGCGGTTGATCCGAATTTGATTCCGCTCCTGATTCCGATTCGGATTTTCGCAAATTGTCTTCGTTGTCAAAATTATTGTTTGGGTTTGTGTTAATTTCTTTGTTGGTGTTGTTTGTGGAATTTTGGTTTTTATTTGTGTTGAGTAGTTGTTCTTGTTCGTCTTTTTGTCGTTCGGCGGGTGATTTGATCGGTTCGTAATCTGGTGTTTGTGTTTTTAATTGTGCAATAGCAAGTTCATGTTCCGCAAGCATTACAATTTTATCGGGAATTTGAGATTCGTATTCCGTTCCCCAAGCTTCACCATGACCGGGCGGTATCGGATGCAAGTAAGGATTGACCGCGTACCACTCTACCGCCAGCTTCAAACGAGGCGGATAATAACCGCTGTAATCGTGTATCTTGCCAATCACAACCGCATCAACACCAAGCAGTTGACCAAGATAACGAATATCATCCGCCGACTCAAACTTGTACAACTCATGCTTCAACATCATCTTCTCAACTGTCTCATTGGCAACAACCTTAAAACAAGGAACAGATTGAAGCTCATTGGCATAATGTTTTGCAAATTCACGACCGTTTATTTTGTTGTTGCCGGTCTGGTTGAAAAACGGGACGACTGCGACATTGGTGAGCTGCGGGTAGGGATTGTGCAATGTCGGCTTATTGTGAACAGTCGGCAAAACTTCACAACCAACAAAAAACAGCACAAAAAACAGAACCAAAATATATCGAAGCAAATTAAATCCCATCAATCAAAATATAAAATATATATCAAAAATATCCCAAACCGCCTGCATCTAAATTCCGCTTACGTTTGCAGACTTACGCAGAAAGGCTTTTACGGGCTTTTGTGACAATTAAATTCATTGCCCGTTTCGCGTAATTGGTCAACTACCAGTAACCGCTATAATCGGCATAATCGATACACTTTCACCAATTTATTTTGGTAAATTGTTGGAATAATTTACAGGGAGGTAAGAAATGAAGAGAAGTGAAGAAAGGAGAAGTGAAGTGAAGGTATGTGAAGAATATTTTTTGGGAGAATTTTTTGTCAACGGATTTTGTAGATTTTGCAGATTTAGTTTTTGTTATTGTTGTGGCGTTGATCTTGTTATACCACACATATTTTAAGATGTGTTTTTTTGAGAATACGAAACAATCGAAATATACGAAACATGACAAAATAATTTTTTAACGCGAAACACGCTAAAAAACGAAATTCGCGAAAGTGATTTTAAAAGTGTTTAATTTTAGTGTTTATTAAATTTTCGCGCATTTTGTATTTTCGTGTATTTCGCGTTAAAAATAGTTTTTAGAAATTCATTTTCGTTTATTCCGTATTTTTCGTATGGTTCGTATTCTCAAAAAAGATGTACGGTATAACGGAGGCAAGCCACCGTCGCTAACGTAACCATACACCCATCACGGTAATAAAGCCTCTATCGTCGACGTTCCCAAATTAGTAATGTTGTCATAGTCACAATCGTCACCGCCAGTTAAACCCGTGCCATCAGTCCTTCTCATATCCGCGGCAGTTGTACCAAATTTCCCATCCTGGCCTGGGTGGATCAATTGATACGTTTCAGGATTATGCCACTTATATCCATCTGGAGGAGTTCGTGATGTATCCACCGACTTTAGATATGGAGATGCGTTCCCGCATGATGTAATCGCATTCAAAATACTGCCGCCAGCATCCCAATAAGCATCACCACCGCCCCCTTTTTTGCCACGAAAATAAATTACAGGATATGCGCTGCTACCAGAATTAATCACAACTCGTAAATGACCATTATCCAGTTTGACATCATCTTCATTTAGCTCTATGAAAACTTCGTTATCGAAATATTCAGACAAAAGATGAACATCCACTCCACTTATAGTTACCTTTTCATCGGCAATCGGCTCTGGATCCGTATAACCCGGTAATGTGAGCATAAAAGGATTGGATTGATTGGCACCAAATCCGCAGTATTTACCGTCTGAATTTCTATAACCCCCTAGCCAAAAAGCAAGCGAATCCTTTGTGTTTCCTGCGGGAATTGTAGTTACGGTCGCTCGAGGCCAACGTTTTTTGATATGGCGAGCGACTGCATTAGCATCGGAAATATTTGGTGGGTATTCTCCGAATTTTATTTTGTATTGTTCTAGTGCTGATTCTAGTTGGTTTATTTTCATTCTTATTGTTGTTTCTCTTGCTTTTGAAGTTACTCTGAATGCGGCGGCGGTGATCAATGTTGCAAGTATCCCAATAATCGCCACCACAACCAATAACTCAACTAACGTAAAACCGACTCTTTGGGTTTTATCTTCGCATTTTGTTTTGCCGCAATCACAAACACGGCACGCTTCCCGAATTTTTTTCTCAATCATAACAATCATGATTTATCTCCTACTTCA
>JAISQS010000345.1 GCA_031274045.1 Planctomycetaceae bacterium
TTTTTAGTTTTTAGTGGATTGACACTGAAAACTAAAAACTGACTACTAAAAACTACTCACGCTACTAAGGTTGTTTTTGTAAGAAAATCAGGTTGTAAATAAGGTTTGTTTTTTCTACAGTGTTGAAGTATTTCACTGATGTATTACGTTTTTAGTTTTAGCCGTTCGCGAGGTAGCTTGCTCACTGCACCGTTTTACTTTGACACAACGCTTACGCAGTCAACAACAGTAATTACTTCTCGTCGGTAGCAAGCTACCGTCGCTAACGGCTAACTAAAAGCAGTAATGGAACAAGTCTAATTATACGTAATCTATTGTTTACAATATTGGCAAACTTTGCATTAAAAATATTCTTCCATTACCTTCCCATACCTTACTGTGAAAAAATTCCCTTGTGGTTTCGGGGCGGGAATGATCTTTTTTTCCTCCCGCCTTGTTGAAATATTTTATTTGGCTAAAATTACCCGCTGTTTTGTTGCTTTGGTGTTTGCTTATCTTATCGGTCAAGGTCTGATCGGTGTTGAGTTGATGTTGATCGTTTTTGATCTTCAATTTACTATAAGTCCACTGAGTAACGTGTAACCGTTTACCAACATTTTAAGCTGTCATTGTATTGTATTTGCGGCAGTTGAAATTTCGGATTGGCGGGTTTGCGGCAACCGGAAGGTTGCGGTTCACCATATAATTAAAAACATTTCACCATTATTCCCAATGACTGAAACAGAAATTCGTGATGCTGTTGTAAGCATTCTTTCTGACATTTCACCGGATGAAGATTTTACATCGTTGAAAGACGATGTTTCGTTTCGAGAGCAATTTGAAATGGACAGTATGGATCTTCTTGATATAGTTCTCGAATTGCGAAAGCGGTTTCGTGTTCAGATTCCCGAAGAGGATTATCCGAAACTCGACAACATGAACAGCACCGTCAAATATCTACAACCTCTAATGAACGCATGATTGCAGTTGACGTTGGAAATACGCAAGTGAAATTCGGGTACTTTTCACGCCGTTCTCTCTTGTCGCCGTTCCCTAAACCACTTGATTGGCTTGTGGTCGTTCATGCTGCCGGCGGTCATTCGCGCGCGGACAATATCTGCCGTCAAAATATCAGCACCAATACGACCGATGAACCGGCTATCCCAAAAAAATTTTTTGATACGGCAAGTTACAACACGATTGCAGAATGGCTAAAAAACAAACCGGAAACCGACCAATGGTATCTTGCCGTGACTGCGTCGAATTGTAGTTGTGAGGATGACGACAGCCGCAATCTCAATCACCGAGACGCTCTCATAAGTGAGTTGCGGGCTATCCAACCTGACGCACAATTCACTGTGCTGACAAACAACGATATACCAATAATCCCGAATGTCGATTTTCCTGACAAAGTCGGGATTGACAGGTTGCTTGATGCGTGTGCGGCTGCGTGGTTTTACAAAAGCGAATCGCCGAATATAACGGAAAATACGATCTTGGTAGTCGATGCCGGCAGCGCAATCACGATCGATGAAGTCAAAATGATCAACACAAATTCCGACTCTGCCAAAGAACTTGAAAACATCAATACTACTTCTCCGAAAAAAGTTTTGGAGATTGATCGAGTGTTTTCGGATTCGAGTTGTCGGGAGATGTTTTTTGTTTCGTTTGAGGGTGGTGCGATTTTGGCGGGGTTGAGTGCGGCGGCTGACGGCTTGCATAGAATTGCGGGCAAGTTGCCGGTTATCGATTTTACGTTGCGCAAAAGGGAGCGAGGCGGATTGGAAGAGCATTTTGATCGTCCGATTTATCCGGCGAAGAACACGGAGGACGCTATTATGTCGGGGTTGCTTGGCGGTCTTATTGGCGCGGTCAATTTTTTTTCCGACAAGGTTGTTGCCAAAATTACGGACAAAGCGGCGGGCGGATATGCGGGTGAGAATTTGCACGATGCCAAATCGACAAGTACGATTCCAATTATCATCACCGGCGGGGATGCCGCAATTTTTGAACAATATTTTAAGAGGGAGTTCCCGTTGCGGTATTTGATTTCGGTTCCATATCTGACGTTGAGTGGAATTGCGGTCACAGCTTTTTTGCAAGATGATAAGGATTTTTCACAGGAAGTTAAAGGACGGTAAGGGAAGAATATTTTCAAATTCTTGATTGTTTCGGATTTTGTGTGAGGTTTACGTTATTATTGTCAACAGATTTTACAGATTATTCAGGTTTGGTTTTTATTAAAATCTGTTAAATCTGTAAAAATTGTTGACAAAATATTTTTTTTGGCTAATGAAAATTGTGGTGTGTTGTGGGTATGGTGAATGTTTTGATACTTAGGGCGCCGGGTACGAACTGTGATGTTGAGACGTCGTATGCGTTTCAACGTGCGGGGGCGGATTGTGTTGATGTGGTTCATATAAATCGGTTGTTGCGGTTTCCGCGATTGCTTGATGATGTTCAGGTTTTGTGTGTTCCGGGTGGTTTTAGTTTTGGTGATGATATTGGTGCGGGTCGGATATTTGCGGTGAAGTTGCGTGATCGTTTGGGTGATATTTTTCGGACTTTTTGTGATGCGGGCAAGTTGATACTTGGGATTTGCAATGGGTTTCAGGTGTTGTTGAAGTCGGGTTTAATTTTGCCGGAGGATTCGGCTGGTGCGGCTGCGACGTTGACGTGGAACAACAATGCGACTTATACGGACAAGTGGGTGCATTTGCGGGTGGAGGAATCTGGTTGTGTGTTTTTGCGTGGAGTTAGGGAGTTGTATTTGCCGGTGGCACATGCGGAGGGTAGATTTGTGCCGCGTGGCGGTGATGTTTTGTCGAGGTTGGATAGTGCGGGGCAACTTGCGTTGAAGTATGTTGATGGAGAGAATCCGAATGGGTCGGTGTCTGGGGTTGCCGGGGTGTGTGATTCAACGGGTCGGATATTTGGGTTAATGCCGCATCCGGAGCGTTTTTTGGACATGTTCCAGCATCCGCATTGGACGAGGTTGGTTGCGGAGGGAAAATTTGAGAGAGATCAAAACAGGTGTAATGGCGATGGTTTTGCGATATTCCAAAATGCGATCTCGTATTTCAAAAAATGATTTTGTCAACCAATTTTACAGATTATGCAGATCATAAGATTCAGTTTTTATGTAATATATCAGTGAAATGCCTCAACGCTGAGTAAAATAAACCTTGTTTACAACCTTATTTTTTTACCAAAACAACCCTAGTAACCATGTAATATCGTATGTTTTGCAAGCCGTAGGCTTGCATCGCTCGGTAGAAAATGATGTTCACACATAAACTGGCATTCCGTAGGAATGCCACCATTGGGCAAGTCACGGGGGTGCATTCCTACGGAATGCGAGGACTCGGTGGGGGCTTCATTTTCTACCGAGCGATACATTCCTAAAGGAATGTAATAACGCGAAAACATAGAACGTTGGAAATAATGAGGTAATAAGGTTGAAATTTTCTGATTATTTCGGATTTTGTGGGG
>JAISQS010000347.1 GCA_031274045.1 Planctomycetaceae bacterium
TCCCACAAAAAAGTAAAAATACTCCCTTGTACCGCAGGCGGAATCGGCTCGCTTATGAGTTGGTAAAATTTCAAACCGGCAGCAACCAACAACACAAACGAAATAAAAAATCTTAAATAGCCAAATCCCGTTCGCTCAGTTCGCTCTTTCACTTTTTTGCTCTTTCACTCAGAAACAATCTCTGCTTCAAGCGTCAAAAAAAAGTTATGATTTTTGGGGTCATTTGACCGGACAAGTACCTCTTTGCTAACTTTGCCCGACAAGTTATCTGTCAGCAATTTTAATATCACCGAGCCGGACTTCTGCGGCGCAATCGGTGTTTTTGTAAAACTCTCAACCTCAACACAAGAACCACAACCCGCAACAACTTTACGAATAATAGACTTGTTCCATTACTGCTGTAGTTAGCCGTTAGCGACGGTAGCTTGCTACCGACGAGAAGTAATTACTGTTTTTGACTGCGTAAGTGCTGTGTCAAAGTAAAACGGTGCAGTGAGCAAGCTCCCTCGCGAACGGCTAAAACTAAAAACGTAATACATCAGTGAAATACTTCAGCGCTGTAGAAAAAACAAACCTTATTTACAACCTGATTTTCTTACAAAAACAACCTTAGTAGCCCATGAATCCCCCACAAACATAACCTTATTACCTTATTATTTCCAATCCGTTCTATGTTTCGCGTTATTACATTCCGTTAGGAATGTATCGCTCGGTAGAAAATGAAGACCCCACCGAGTCCCTGCATTCCGTAGGAATACAACCCCGTGACTTGCCCAATGGTAGCATTTTCGGAATGCGGAATTCGTAATTCGGAATTAGGAGCAATATCTTTAATTCCGAATTCCGAATTCCGAATTCATAATTCATAATTCATAATTCATAATTCATAATTCATAATTACAAGAAGTGGGAACATCATTTTCTACCGAGCAATACAAACCTACGGCTTGCAAAGATATGATTTTACAGATTTATACAGATTAGTTTTTTTTCGCACACAGATAACGCAGATTATAAGGATTTACGCAGATTTTTGTTATAGATGCCGGTATACTTTGGTCTGCTAATCTTCTATCTGCGAATATCCTAATAATCTGGTTATCTGCGTGCGAAAACATCGCTTCGCGACAAATCACCAACGGCTACATTGGATTTTAGCGTGTCTGCAATGGTTCTCGTCGTGGTTGAGGTTTATCATTGAGTTTATTTTTCTCCAGAATTTTTTTTGCAGCCTTCAACTCGAATTCAATCTCGGCAACAAGAATCTGCGCTTCGTAAGCATTAACACTAGTGCCGTTACCCGCTTTAACTCTGGCATCTACCGATTGCTGTATATATTTTACAGCTTTCAATTTTTCTTCGAGAGTAGCAATCCACTTTTCGCTCTCTCCTTTGTAGTAGAATAACTTTGCTTTTGCATTGGCAAACGCAATTTTAGAATTGAAAAGCTCAGAAGCAGTAACGGCAGAGATACTAGCTGCTACATCTATATCCTTCGCGATCCTTTCATACAACTCGACCCGCCGTTCCAGCAACTTGATATAATCCGGATCGGACGCTTCCACCGTTACTCCCAACCGCTCATCGGTCAAGACCCTCTCGTTAAATTTCGGTTCTTTGGCAGGAGGATTTTGTTCTGCTTTAACCTCATCTTTCGACGGCTCTTGATCCGCAATAAGCATGACTTGCACAAACGCCAAGCCAATCAACAAAACAACACTCGAAATCACAAAAATCTTTTTCATTATAGGTCTCCCTAATTTGTAAACAGGTTTTGCCATACAGACAACTGTACAGCCGCTAACGTCAAACATTGGCATCAAACACCAAACACTAATCTCGATCACGAAATATTCAAAGAAACAAAATCCGCACGTGAACATTTTGCGATTGTGAAAATAAATAACGTTGCGCAAAATGAATCTGTTTTGGTTGTGGATCTGTATTTTTTGGGATTGTTGTTTTTTTGACAAGTGATCGCAATGCTCTCGCGTAAACGAGAAGCATGAAGAGACAAGTCTAGCTTACAAGAGAAAAAATAACAAGCAGTGAATCTTCTTTACGATAGAATTTTTTTAGGGCAAAAAGTATTTGACATATTTTTCACGATATGATTCCAAACCATCCAAAATTGCCGCGCAGCGGCGCGTACTGGAACGCGGGTGTCCCGCCTCGTTATACCACACATCTTTTCTGATGCTATCGTTTATGTTTTCACGTTGATGCTATGAATCACGCCGTATTTGCGTGTTCGGTTTGGACAGGAACAACACCTCCGGTGTTGTTCGTATCCAAACCTACACTAACCGGACTATTTGATTTACAACGCAAATCAAAAAAATATGTGGTATAACGAGGCGTTGCCCCGTGCTAATGTAGAGACGCAATGCATTGCGTCTCTACTTTCAGGGCGTTAAACCAATAAAATCATGCCCCACAAAAAACGAAATAATCAGGTTTTTTTATACAATGCAGTGCGATAATTTATCGTAACAAGCTTTTCTATTTTGTTTTAACAAATCAACAAGAAACGACAAAAGAGTCTTAAAGATATTCGCGGATGAAGAAATATAATAAAATCTGTCTGCGTAAATCCTGATAATCTGTGTTATCTGCGTGCTAAAAAAACGAAATAATCATAATTTTTCAACGAAAAAAAAAATGTCATCAGCTCAAGAAACGTTAAGTCAGGATGATTTTTATCAAGATGCCTCACAAGGCGGGTCGCGTGTAACGGTGATTGAGTCGCGACTGGCTTGGTTTGGTTTGAATTTTTCGGAGATTTGGCGTTATCGTTATTTGATTTGGCTTTATATATATCGTGATTTTGTGGTGCTTTATAAGCAGACGGTGCTTGGGATGGTTTGGTGGT
>JAISQS010000385.1 GCA_031274045.1 Planctomycetaceae bacterium
GGAGTCCAAATTGCCGCATAGCGGCGCGGACTGGAACGCGGGCGGGATGCCCACCTCTGTGCATTAGGAAACCGAATAAGTTTGGAAGGAACGCCAAGACGTATTGGAGAACATTTGCCAACCAGTTTTGGTATTCCGTTCAAACGGACTGGAACGCGGGCGTCCCGCCCTCGTTATACCACACATCTTTTTTTGACTATATTTTTATGTTGAAGTCACGAATTGCTGCATTTGCGTGTTCGGTTTGAACTATGACAACACCGGAGGTGTTGAATTTTAATAACCCCGTGTGAAACACGGGGTACACGATGCAAACTCATACGAACCCCGTAGGGGTTCAACTATACCGATTGATTTTAATATATGTAGAAGTATGAACTTAATGCGTTTGGTTCATGTCCCAAAAATTACACGTTTGAGTTTAACCCCTACGGGGTTCGTTCCTCGCTTACGTACTTACCCCGTGCTGTGCTCCGCTTGCACGGGGTTATTAAAATTCAACACCTCCGGTGTTGTTCATATCTTAGCCGAACACGTAAAACCAAATGATTTGGTACTCCAATGCCAAAAAAGATGTGTGGTATAACGAGGGCTTGCCCCCGTCGCTAACGACTTCCTGCCTAACGCCTGTTGTACTTTTTAAGTTTTGGAACAAGTATATTACAAAAATTGGTCTTGCTTTTTTATTGATGAATTTTTATTCTTCGCAAATGGAAGTTCCGAAAGCGTCAAGAAATTGTTTTGCTTGTGGTCGGGAGTTGTTGCCCGGAGAGACATTCTTTTCAGTTGTGTTTGAAGAGGGTGATGTTGTGGTACGCCGTGATTTTGCCGGTGAAAATTGGAAAGAACCGCCGGAAAATTTTATCGCATGGTGGAAAACCACCGTCCCAAAACCAAACGACAAAAAAAATAAACTTGCCCCAAACGATGTCTTGCTGAATTTGTTCAACCAAATACGAAATAACGATAACCAAGCCGATTTATTGTACGTTTTATCGTTGCTGTTAATTCGCAGGAGATTGTTCAGATACGAAAGGGAAGAAAAAAATGATACAGACCCAAAAAACATGATCGTCTACTCAATAAAAGAAAACTCCACTTTTGAAATCCCCATCGCAATGCCAAACAGAAACAGACTAGAAGAAATCCAAACCCAATTAACCGAATTGTTATACGATTGATATATTTTTTTCTTAAATTTGATTATGAGATTATTTTTATTTTTGTTTGTGTTGATTCTTTTTTCGCTTTCGGGTTGTCAGGCGTTGCGTGGATTATTTGATCGCGATGATCCGAAGCCGCCTAGTCGTGTTGTTTCGGCAAAACCTACGTTGCAAGAATTGATTGACCCGATCAATCGCAACAGTGCAATGATCCGCAATATATCGGCGGAGCATGTTTCGCTCACGTTGCCGCAAGTTTCGATGCCGCTCAATGTCCGCTTAACTTGCGAACGTCCGAAGCGTGTTAGAATTATTGGCGGTACATCTATAACCGGTCGCGAACTCGATTTCGGCAGCAATGACGAGCTTTTTTGGATATGGATAAAACGCGAAAATTCTGTTTACTTTTGCCGACATGCTCAATTCCCGAATTGTCCGGTGCGAAATTCTTTGCCTATTGAGCCGGAATGGTTGATTGAGGCGTTGGGGATAATTGAGTTCAAGGATAACGAGTTGCACGAAGCACCAATAGCATCGGGCGACGGAAATTGGATCATCACAACCAGACGCAACACCGCAACAGGACAATTTACCAAAAGAACCACAATTGATGCCAAAACAGGACTCGTCGCAAAACAAGAAATATTTTCCCCACAATACGAACTCATAACAACCGCCACCCCAACAGATTACCGATACGATGTCCAAAACGGAATAACATACGCGCGAAAAATCGACATCACACACTCCGCAACCGCCGGAAAAATTTCCATCAACCTAGGCGCACCACAATTCAACTTGCCCAACACAACAAACAACAACACGTACACAATGCCAACCTACGAAGGACAAATCCCAATCGATATCTGCAGCGAAGAATTCCTACGCAGCCGAAACATTAACATCACCCCGCAATTCACCCAACCAAACCAACAACCAACAAACAACACACAACCACAAAAATCCGAATCGCCAACAATACACCAAACAAAAAACCTACCAACAACAATACCATCAAACCTGACAAACTACTCCATACAAAATAACACACAACCAAACAACAACATCCCAACATACATCTACAACAATAACTCCACCTCACAAGGAACATTCCAAACCATCATAAAATAAACACCACATCAATAACACACAGCTAAAACCTTCAGCCAATATTGACAACTTCACATCTGCTGATTTATTGTTACAATTACTCCGATTCTGCGGAATTGTCCAACGCGAGTATATAGGACAATTCAAATTTCCTGTTTGTCAATTTTACTGATCCGAATTTTGCGCTGCGGTCGGCGTGAAATCGTTTTTACCAGTTTCAAGTCATCGTCGTTTTGATGATGATTAACCCTTTGCTGTGTTGTAGTGAAGATGTTTTATTTAGTTTCGATTTTCTTTAAGGTATTAGGTTTTGTTTTACATGCTGTTCCGATGGGGATATGGTTTGCGGGTTTGCCGTTGGCGATAGTGTGTTTGGCAACCAACGGCACTAATACCGGTCGTTTCGGGCGGCGTATTTTTGCCCAATTGCCGATTATGCTTGCGATTGGCATTAACTTCGGGATAGTGCCGCTTCTGTTTACGCAGACGATTTTTTACAAGGAATTTTACACCGCAACAATTCTAATGGCGTGGCATTGGTTCGCGGTTGTGCCGATTTTGATTGTCGGTTATTATGCGGTCTATCTCGCTTCGTTTAGCAGTGCCGCAACAACTCCGCAAGAGACAAAAAACGCCAAAAAGAACTCGCATAAAACTCAAAAAGGAATCAAACGAACAATGTTTTTTGGAATAGTTGCGTCGGTCTGTTTGATTGCGATTGGTGCGTTGATTGTCAATGGTCAAACGCTTATGGTGCGGAGTGATTTGTGGCAGTCAATAATGGAACGTACAGGTTTCTACGGAGCAACAACAGGCTTGGCAAACAACATGAGCGACCCGTCCGTTTGGGTGAGATTGGCAACTGTATTTGCACTCGGTTTGGCAACAACAGCGATTTGGAGTATTGTTGATTCGCATTTTTTGTTGCGCAAAAACGGCGACAAAAATATTGACGAAAAATATCGGCATTGGACGATTTTATTTTCGTTTATTCTTTTTCTCATCTCCGGTTTTTTGTTGGCGTTGTTGAGTTGTTTGACGGCGATGTATGGTATTAGCGGTTTTGTTTCGAGTCGGATTTCTGAATTATCGATGGATATTTTGCCGGTGTTTGTTGCGTCTGTTGTTGCGTTTGTTATTGTTGGTTTTGTGTTGGCGGCGATGGTGTTGTTCAATGGATTACGTGTTAGGTTGTTGGTGATTTTGGCGGCGTTATCGCATGTTATTGTGTTGTCGGGATTCGGCATTATGCGTCAAATAGGACAAAATAACCGCCTCGCGCAAGCCGTTGAAACAGCACAATCAACAGCTCTGGCTTGGGAGGCGTTTATTCCGTTTTTGGTGTTCTTTGTTCTCGGTGCTGTCGTTGTCGGCTGGATGTTAAGGCAACTGATCGTCAGCAAGTTGGAAACTGTTTGATAACGAACATAACACGCGTGAAATTTCGTTGACTCAAAATCGCAAAAACGGTAAATTCCAAATTGAACGTAAACGAAATTTCACGTGCAAGCAATTTAAAATCCTTTATCATTTATTATTCTAACGATGGGTTTTTCAGATCGAGATTACAATCGGGTTGATATTGATCAGACGAATAAAGGTTCGCGTCGGGCGAAGAATTCCGGAACGCCGATGTCTGTTACGATGCGGATTGTGATAGTCAATTTATTTTTGTGGATTAGCAATGGTCTGTTTTTTCCGCATGATAATTGGTTGACGAGTCAATTGATGATGCCTTCTGATGTTCTTTTTAAGCCGTTGTATTGGTATACGTTTTTGACGAGTGGTTTTGTTCATTCGCCTGCTTCTGTCAGTCATATAGCGGTCAATATGATTGGTTTATTGATGTTCGGTTACGGCTTGGCGTTCAGTCAATTCGGGCTGGCTCGGTCGGACAATGTTGAGTGGCGTTTGGGCAGGAATGAGTATTTATGTTTTTATCTCTGTGCAATAATTTTTTCTAGTCTGTCTCATGCTGTATTTTCCGGTGCTGGCGGGCTTGGTGCGTCCGGCGGAGTTGTTGCGGTGATAGTTTTGTTTGGGATATTGTATCCAAACAAGACGATACTTTTGTTTTTCATTTTTCCGGTGCCTGCGTGGTTTTTGGTGGTGATAGTTGTTTACAGTGATTTGTCCGGCGCGTTGGGCGGGCGAATGGACGGGATAGGTTATACGGCGCATCTTGGCGGAGCCGCGTTTGCAATCGGATACTATTATTTGATGTTCAAGAAACGGCGAACATTGTCCGGTTTCTTATCATTTTGGACAAAAATAAAAAATACTTTCACCTTCAAACCAAACCTGAAAATTCGTAGTTACGATGACGACGATGACAACGACACAGACAACGACACAGATAAAAACGACAACAATAAAAATTACACAAAAAATATAAATGATGCCAAATTTGAAAAACAACTCGACGAAATTCTCGACCGTTACGGCAAAGTCGGAGAAGCCGGATTAACAAAAGAGGAACGCGAATTTTTGCGCGAAGCCAGCCGAATATACCGCAACAGAACAAAAAAATAAAAAAATTTCACAAGAAGGTAAAGGAAGGTAATGAAAGAATATTTGTGATATATGCTTTCGGCTGTAATAAATGTATGTTCCAAAGACTTGAGGCATTAGGCATGGGGGCGTTAGGTCTCGTCATACCACACATCTTTTAAGATGTTTTTCTTCTTGAGAATACGAAACAAACAAAATATACAAAACATAACGAAAGAAATTTTTACCGCTAAACACGCTAAAAAACGAAATTCGCGAACGTGATTTTAAAAATTGTGTTTATTAAAATTGTGTTTATTAAAATTTCGCGCATTTTGTATTTTCGTGTATTTCGCGTTAAAAAAATTTTCGAAATTGCTTTTCGTTTATTTTGTATGTTTCGTATGTTTCGTATTCTCAAAAAAAACATCTTAAAAACTTGTGTGGTATAACAAGGATTACGATAATAGACAGGTTTTTTTTTGACTCGGCTCTGCTATACTTTTAGTCGGTTCTTTTACATTTTTAGGTTGTTGCATTAACGCGAAATAATAAAAAAGTTTTTGCAAAATTGATCCGCGACTGGTAACTAATTTCACCGCCCTAAAAACTATTACCGAACCAACGATACAAAAACAACCTTAGTAGCCAGTGAATCCCCCGCAAACATAACACCAAACATTTTTTGGCACGCAGATGACACAGATTATCAGAATTTGCGCAGATTTTTTTATAAATGCCTGTTCTTCTTTATCTGCGAATATCCTTAAAATCCGTGTTATCTGCGTGCTAAAAAAGATAAGGTCGATTAGAGTGGATATTTCACTGAATATATTATCATTTCGGTAAAATTGTCACAGTATATGTAAAGTTGTCACAGTATATATAGTCGAGAGAATAAACATGGGAATACGTTTTTTTTGTCCTATCGGTCACAAGTTGCATGTCAAATCTCATTTGGCTGGGTTGAAGGGATTTTGTCCCGAGTGCGGCGCGGAGCTTGTTGTGCCTCTCCAAAGTACACGCAAAAGCAGCAAGGAAGGAGGCGGACCAATAAACCAATCCGACACAAACAATCCACAACAACCAGACATCTTCTCATACTTTGAAAATACACAAAACCAAACAGAACTCGACCCAAACACCAACCCCGTCTTGCAAGATGCTTTGACCGATTGGTACATCTATGACCACGAAAACGGAAACCAAGAAGGTCCAATAAAAACACAAGCATTGCAAAACATGATACGGCAAAAAAAAATAAACCCCGAAACTCTCCTCTGGCGCGAAGGATGGGAAAGTTGGGTACAAGCCGACAACGTCTTCCCCGAATTATACGCAACATAAAGTATATTACCTTCCATTACCTTCCTGTAAATTTTTTC
>JAISQS010000455.1 GCA_031274045.1 Planctomycetaceae bacterium
CAATATATAGATCACCGAACAATTGCTCAAATTGATCCGCATATTTGATGTCGTAATAATATTTAAGCGTCGTAAAAAACAAACTCTTGCCGAATTTACGAGGACGGATAAAAAATTGATTTTTGTTGCTTTCATTTTCTAATAACTCAATAAACCGAGTCTTGTCAGTGTAAACGTAATTTTCTGTACGAATACTCCTGAAATCAGAATTGCCATAAGGCAAACGATAAAATTTTCTTTTACTCATTGTAATTTTTTTGTTGGGCAGTTAATTTCTGTTCGGTTATTGTGTGGGCAACTTGCTATAAAAAATCGTTTATTACAAAACATAAAGGCAGCAAATATGAATCGCATACCGCCGCGTGAGTGATACGTGAAATTTAACGAAGACCAATACACAAGCAGCAACACACGCAACTCAAAAATCTGTTCTTACCGGTACATCTGCGTTTTTTAGAATTTGTTTTAGCTCTTTTATTGTCGTCAATTCGGTATGTAAAATTCCGGCAACAATTGCGGCGTTAGCGTGAATTTCGAAAGCTTCTTGCAGATGTTTTGCTGAACCTGCGCCGCCGGAAGCTACAACCGGCACCCCAACCGCCTCCGCAATTTTTGCCGTAATATTAAGCTCAAACCCGCTTCGCGTACCATCCGCATCAACCGAATTAACCACAACCTCACCAGCCCCAAGATCAACAGCACGCTTGCACCACTCGACCGCATCAATTCCTGTCCGTTCTCGAAACCCGCGAGTCGTAATCTCATACCCGCTCGGCATCGCAACATTCGCAACCGGATCCATACCCAACACGATACATTGCGTACCGAATGCTTTTGCGCCTTCTGTGATTATTGACGGATTTTTTACGGCAAGTGAATTGACGGAAATCTTCTCCGCCCCCGCGTCCAGAACCCGCTCCATGTCCGCCAAAGATGCAATTCCACCCCCAACCGCAAACGGAATCCGAATCGCTCTTGCAACCTCCGATACCATACCAATATCTATCGAACGCCCCTCCGCAGATGCCGTTATATCGTAGACAACAAGCTCATCCGCACCACCTTCATAATAGCGAAACGCCATCGTCACCGGATCGCCCAAATCAATATTCGACTGAAATTTAATCCCCTTCGTCACCCGACGATTGATCACATCCAAACAAGGTATTATTCTAAACTTCAACATATTTTTTTATTGGAAATACGTCCTTATATACTATACAGAAAATCTAAACACCACCCGCCAAAAACTCCAACCACACAAAATTCTCGCACACCACCACAAAAATCCCACTCAACCCAAAATCCGATTACTTATTCCACGAATCGATTTTGCCGCGAATCCGTTCTTCCATTGCGGATGTCAACTGACTCGGTTTATCGATGTTTTTTTTGAGTTCGTCAAATTTTGGGGAGAGCGTATCAATTCCGTTTTTTGGTATGTCAATTTTTGCCGTCCAGATTATTGCGTTCAGCAGCAACTTGCGGTAGTCGGGATGGGCGAAGTTCCAATGTTGATCGCCGCCGGTGAATCCGAAGCCGCGTCCGCCGTCGATTCGTTGTGTTGCCCACGCGACAATTTCCGGTTTGTTCAGGCGATTTCTTACGGTTGGGTTGCCGGAGTGTGCGCCGTTGTTGTCGGTTTTGGTGGAGTTTGGCGGGGTTGTGATTAGGATGGCTTGCGGCGAATTTGGTAATGGTTTATCGATAATTTGTTCGGTGGTCAAATCATCTTGAAATCGCATGTGGAAGTACCACTCGTCCTCAATCGTGAACGGACGAACGCCGCGAGTTATCGGATGTTTGGGCAAATGCTTAAATTCCGCCGTATAGCTCGGATTGACGGAGTGAAAAATTTCATAGAATCCGCCGGTCAATTTTGAGATCAAAACCGCGTCTTTCGGTGGTTCGTTTGGTTTAACCTGATCGTTTCCTTGCGAGCCGCAGAGAGCATAATGCAAAAAAACGAATCCTTTTCCGGCTCTTTGCAACTTCTCCAATTCTGCTTCGTGACCTTTGAGTGGATATTGTTGACCGCCGTCAGCGAAAACTACGATCACGTCGGTATTGTCAAAGTTGTATGTATCGTTTTGTTTGGCGTTGCGGTGAATTGATGTTTCGATTTTCGGCAAGATGACTTCGCCGTTGTCGTAAGTTTTGCCTGAAAGGGATTGCAAAATATCCGCCAACAAAACCGAGCCTGCGTAGAACTCGTGAACGCCGCAAGGATGACTCTTTTGACCGGCAATAAATAATATTTTGATGTGTTGCGGTTGATTTTCTGCCGCGTTCAAAACGATTGATGCAGAGATCAAAAAGAGCAGCAACATTGAGATAATTTTTTTCATGATAATTTTATTTACTGATTTGTTACTGATTTATTTTTCCTGATTATTTCGGATTTTGTGGGGGTGTTACATTGTATCTTTTATTTGCGGTATCAACGCCCTGAAAGGTAGGGTGTGCAAAAGGTGTGATTATACTATGGCGTTTTTTTTAATGCTTTTTTTCTTTTAACGGTTTGGTTTTCAAGGAGATGTAAAAATCTCCATTTATCAATATTTGCAAGAGTA
>JAISQS010000459.1 GCA_031274045.1 Planctomycetaceae bacterium
TTTCTGTTGCACTTTCCCTGACCTCGCAGCCGGCGGATGTTATCCGTCATCGCGTCCGAAGGAGCCCGGACTTTCCTCCACTCAAACTTAATCGTACAAAAAAGCCAAAGCAGCGACCGTCCGCCCCTCTACTCCAAAACGAGATTATAACCGATTTTTTTGAGAATACTAAACATACGAAAAATACAAAATAAACGAAAAGAGTTGATGGTAAAATTTCGTTTGTTTCGCATATTTTGTTTATTCCGTATTCTCAAAAAAACATCTTAAAAACTTGTGTGGTATAACGAGGGTGGGATGCCCGCGTTTCTGTCCGAATCTTTACGGCATTCACGAAAGTTATGTTTTATAGTAGAATCTTCACCGCAAAATTACACCGCAAATTCTATAACGAATATTTACCAACAAACAACGAATAATAAAATCAATGTTGTTTACAGAATTTTGCAATACGTGTATTCTTTGTTCGCATTATTTTTTACTTTGCTTTTGCTTTTGCTTTTGCTTTTGCTTTTGCTTTTACTTTTACTTTTACTTTTACTTTCACTTTCACTTTTACTTTTTAATCTTATTCACAAATTTAACCATCAATTAACCACCAATGCTTTGGGAAATAGATGTTTTTCCGGCAGACACTCAGCCGGATGTACTCGGTGCCGCAATCGTTCACGACACAAACGATCTCGGCTTCACAAATAAAATTCAAGTCAAAACCGCATACGGATACCTCATCGAAGGAGATTTTGACGAATCACAAATTAAGTCGCTTGCAGAGAAGTTGCTTTCCGATCAGATTGTTGAAAAAACTTTTGTCCAAGATTTAAGCAACAACACAAATAACCAGACTCATTCAACTCACACACAATCCGATTCTGTTTTGCATTCGGATTTGGTGTACGTTTTGCCGAAGCCCGGCGTGACTGATTCTGTTGCGGAAAATGTTAAACGGGTAATGGCGGAATTTGGTCTTGTTCCTTTTGCGGTACGCACGTTTAAGAAGTATGAAATTGGCGGAGTTGGCGAGTCTGATTTGAAAATTATTGCGTCGAAGTTGCTCGCCAATGATGCGGTTGAGCAAGTTGTTTTTGGCAACTTGCCTTTTGACCGTCTGCAAATCAGCTCACAAAATTGCCGTCAACCTGACGATAACAAAAACGATAACACAACCGTCGATCTCGTGACAATTCCACTCCGAAGTATGAACAAACAGCAACTCGTCTACTTGAGTCAAGAAGGTCAACTCCACCTCTCTCTTGACGAAATGCAAACCATCAAAACCGAATTTGAAAAATTACAACGCGACCCGACCGATATTGAGCTTGAGACTTTGGCGCAGACTTGGAGTGAGCATTGTTCTCATAAAACACTTGCAGGCAAGATTCGTTTTGTCCGTCAACATCCCGACGGCACCTCGTCCGTATTTCATTTTAACAACATGCTCAAAGAAACTATTTTCGCGGCAACCAAAGACTTGATGGCAACAAACCAGGCAGCGGCGGATTTGTGCGTGAGCGTTTTTTCCGATAACGCCGGAATAGTTACATTTGACGACGAATACAATGTATGCTTCAAAGTCGAAACACATAATCATCCGTCTGCGCTTGAGCCGTATGGCGGTGCGAATACCGGTCTTGGCGGAGTGATTCGTGATCCGATGGGGACTGGGCTTGGGGCGAAGCCGATAGCTAGTACAGATGTTTTTTGTTTCGCGCCGCCGGATATTTTGCCGGAGGATGTGCCGGTCGGGGTGTTGCATCCGCGACGGGTTATGAAAGGGGTCGTTGCCGGTGTCCGCGATTACGGAAATCGAATGGGAATACCAACCGTCAACGGCGCAGTCTGTTTTGATAAACGTTATCTCGGCAATCCGCTAGTGTTCTGCGGTAATGTCGGGATTTTGCCAAAAGATAAATCGTTCAAAGAACCTCGTGAAGGTGATTTAATTGTTGCTATCGGCGGTCGCACCGGACGCGACGGAATACACGGCGCAACTTTCAGCAGCGTAGAATTGACCGCCGAAAGCGAATCCGTTTCAGGCGGCGCGGTGCAGATCGGAAACGCCATCACGGAAAAAATGGTACTAGACGTAATGCTAAAAGCAAGAGACAAAAATCTCTACAACGCAGTCACAGATTGCGGCGCAGGAGGCTTCTCAAGTGCAGTCGGCGAAATGGGCGAAAATATCGGCGCGGAAGTAGAATTGTCAAACGCACCGCTAAAATACGAAGGCTTAACATACACCGAAATATGGATTTCAGAAGCACAAGAACGAATGATCCTCGCCGTACCAAAAAATAAATGGAACGAATTCAACGCACTTTGCGAATCTGAAGATGTCGAAGCAACCATCTTGGGAACATTCAACCCAACAGGTAAATTGATACTGAAATTTCACGGCAAAGAAGTCGCAAATATTGACATGAATTTTCTACACAAAGGTCGCCCGCCAATCATCCGTGAAGCAATTTATAAACAACCAGACTTATCATACAATAAAGCAACAGATAAAATTTCTGCGGATAAAATTTCTGCGGATAAAGATTCTACAGATAAAGATTCTGTTGACAATATTATTTCGTGTGATTGTGCGGATTCGGGTTGTGATTCAAAACGTGTTGATTCGTGTTGTGATGCGAGTCGGTATTCGGATGATTTGTTGTGTTTGCTTGGGATGTTGAATGTTGCGAGTAAGCATTGGATTATTCGTCAATACGATCACGAAGTTCAAGGCGGTAGTGTGATCAAGCCTCTTGTTGGTTTGTGCAATGATTCGCCGAGTGATGCGGCGGTGATACGTCCTCGTTTGGTTTCGCGTCGCGGTTTGGTGCTTTCTTGCGGGATAAATCCGTATATTGGTGATGTTGATGTATATAGTATGGCGGCATCGGTTATAGATGAGGCGATCCGCAACGCGATTTCGGTTGGTGCTGATTTATCGACGGTGGTTTTGTTGGATAATTTCTGTTGGGGCAACACGTCTAAACCGGAGACGCTCGGTAGTTTGGTTGAGGCGGCTTTGGCGTGTTATGATGTTGCGGTCGGTTTCGGGACTCCGTTCATTAGCGGCAAGGACAGCTTGAACAATGAATTTCGACCGGCGGGCAAAGAGCCGATTTCGATTCCGCCGACTCTGCTGATTTCGGCGATGGGTCAAATTGACGATGTTGCAAATTGCGTGACAATGGATTTGAAGCGGAGCGGGAGTTTTTTGTATCAAGTCGGCGAAACGCGCGAGGAGTTCGGCGGTTCTCATTTTGCCCTATTGCACGAAATAAAACGGGCGAAACCGCCAACACTCAATATATCTGTCGCGAAAAAATTATATGTAACGTTGCATGAGGCGATAGAGAAACGTTTGGTGTTGAGTGTGCATGATTTGAGCGAGGGCGGTTTTGCGGTTGCGGTTTCGGAGATGTGTTTCGCGGGCGGATTCGGGGCGGAGTTGTTCGGTGAATTTGACGAGACAACTCTATTCAGCGAATCAAATAGTAGATTCATCGTAGAAGTCGACCCAAAAAACGCCAACGAATTTGAAAACCTCTTCAAAGGACAAATAATCAAAAAAATCGGAATCGTAACCAAAGAAACAACTCTAAAATTCGGCAATCTGTTCCAAATAGAAATAGACAAACTAAAATCCGCATGGCAATCTCCTCTCGATTGGACAAATAATTGAGAATGATAATTCGTTGCGCAAATTTTTTGTAGTCGCGTGCAAAGGAACAACACAGAGAACGCAGAGATTTTGATTCTGAATGTATCAGTTTCTTCTTGCCTTTATACGCAACAGTATATTTTTTTAACGCGGAAAGCGCGGAAGTACGGAAAGCGCGGAAAATTTGTATAAAAATTCGTATTCCGCCTTTTCCGTATTTCCGTTTTTCCGCGCTTCCCGCGCTTCCCGCGCTTCCCGCGTTAAAAATAATTTTTAGAAATTACTTTTCGTTTATTTCATGTTTTTCGTCCGGTTCGTATTCTCAAGAACGATGTGTGGTATAACGATGGCTGTCCCCCCTTGCCTTGTTTATGCAGTATGCTAGAATGTCCCCCCGTTTTTCACCTTCTATTTTATGAAGCGATAATATTGGTTACAGATTTGAGATGTTTGATGAAATTGACTCGCGCCGGTTGGAAGAGTATTGACAGATCGACTATTGGTTGAGAGGTTTAGTTGATTTGAGTGATTTGGCGGATGAGTTTTTTTGCTTTTTGCAATTGTGCGTGGTGTATTTGAGCCGGAAAGAAGGTTAATCAATACTGTCGTCGTCAGATAACATTTAAGGTTTCTGATGAATTTTGCCAATAAAATTTGCCAACAAAATTTTTGAAGAACACTTCTTGTTGACTTATTGGTGTGTAATGAATCCCAACATTAACGATTACGTAAAAACTACGTATAAACAAATTTACCAGTTTATTAAATATGGCTACTCCTTCACAAAGAATAATAAATTTTAGCCGGAAACGAGTTTTTGGCACACAAAGTTCGACTTACGACATACCCGATTTGACCGTTCTTCAAACGCAGAGCTATGGTAAATTCCTGCAAGACACAGTTCCGCCAAAGAAGCGGTTGGATCAGGGGCTTGAAGCGGTTTTGCGTGAAAGTTTCCCTATCACGAATTATGACGGCACGATCAAGCTTGAGTATCTTTATTATGAGTTGGAGAAGCCGCGTTACGAACCCGACGAGTGTCGTCAATTGCGTTTGACTTACGGCAGACCATTTAAGGTTCGTTTGCGTCTGACAAAACCCGGTGTTGATCCGCGTGAGGAGGATGTTTATCTTGGCGATATTCCGGTTATGCTCGGCGGCGGCGAATTCATCATCAACGGTGCGGAACGTGTTGTCGTAAGCCAACTTCACCGTAGTCCGGGTATTGATTTTGTCACGGTTATGGACGCGGATCGGCGGACTTTTAGTTGTAGAATTATACCGGAACGAGGGAGTTGGATTGAGTTAAACATAACAAGGAAAGAGACAATAACGGCAAAAATTGATCAAAGCAGCAAGTTGCCTGTGATGATGTTTTTGAGAGCAATGTCCCCCGAGCTTAGCACGAACGCACAATTGATGCGGACGTTCTATCCGACTCAAGTCATCAAAGTTGACGCGCGTGATAGTGCGTCGAAACTTGAGCATAAGATTCCTATTGCTGATGTTGTTTATCCGCAGTCGTCTGAACATGCGGGCGAAGTTATTGTTGAGATGGGCAATGAGATCACGCGTGATATTGCGGAGACGATTTGCGCGGCTGGTGTCAAGAAAGTCGAAATTGTTGAACACCAAAGAAACAAACTCCTCATCAACTCACTCACAGAAGACAAAACAAGGTCTCACGAAGAAGCTCTTTTGCGAATCTACCAACGCCTCCGACCCGGCAATCCGGCACAACTTGACAAGGCGCGAGAACTCTTTAACGATAAATTTTACGACACGAGCCGTTATCGGCTTGGTCGTGTCGGGCGGTTTCGTATAAATCGGAAGCTTAATCTTGAAACGCCGATAGATGAGATGCTTCTTGTGGCGAAGGATGTTGTTCAGGCGGTAGCTTATTTGAACAAGTTGTGGGGCGGTGATCGGTCGGCGGAAGTGGATGATATTGACCATCTTGGCAACAGGCGTTTGCGAACGGTTGATGAGTTGGCGAGTGAGGAGTTGCGAAAGGGATTTCTCAAATTGCGGCGGACGGTACAAGAGCGGCTAAACTCACGCGGCAACGAAGACATCTCACCGCGACAAGCCATAAATCAAAAAAGCGTCTCCGCAGCAATTGACTTCTTCTTCGGACGCGGCGAACTTTCGCAAGTTGTTGACCAAACGAATCCGTTGTCGATGCTTACGCACGAGCGGCGTTTATCTGCTCTCGGCCCCGGCGGTTTGAATCGGAAGCGTGCCGGATTTGATGTGCGCGATGTTCACTCGTCGCATTACGGGCGAATTTGTCCGATAGAAACGCCGGAAGGTACGAATATCGGTTTGATTTCGAGCTTGAGTATTTATGCGGCGGTTGATGAATTTGGGTTTCTTGTGTCGCCGTATCGTCAAGTCAAAGACGGTAAATTGACGGACAAAATTGACTGGTTGCGGGCGGATGAGGAGCATGAGGTACGTGTTGCGCCGGCGGATGTTTCAATTGACAAAAAGAAAATTAAGCCTGATCCGATTTCGGGAACGGTGATAGTTCGTTGTCGTGGTGATTATGATCCGGTATCGGTTGAGGAGGTGGAGTATGTTGATGTTGCGCCGTGTCAAATGATTGGAGTGTCGGCGGGTTTGATTCCGTTCCTTGAGCATGATGACGCGAACAGGGCTTTGATGGGTTCAAACATGCAACGTCAAGCAGTGCCGTTATTGATTTCGGAGCCGCCGCTTGTTGCGACCGGACTCGAAGTCAGGGCTGCCTTCAATTCGAGTTTGTTGATTCATGCGAAACGAGCCGGAACGATTGATTATGTTGACTCGCAAAGAATAGTTGTAAAGGGTTCAAACAAAATTGACGGCGATTATCAAGATGAATATATTTTGCGAAAATTTGTCGGAATGAACGAGCGGACATGCCAAAATCAAGTTCCGATTGTTAAGCCGAACGATAAAATTGAGGTAGGGCAAATTATCGCGGACGGTGCGAGTATGCACAGGGGCGAACTTTGTCTTGGGCGAAATGTGCTTGTTGCGTTTATGGCGTGGGATGGATTCAACTTCGAGGACGCGATCATAATCAGCGAGGATTTGGTCAAAAAGGATACGTATACATCAATTCATGTTGAGGAGTTTGATGTTGAGGTTCGGGATACGAAATTGGGGCGTGAGGAGTTTACGAATGACATTCCGAATATTGGTGATCGTGCGTTGCGGAATCTTGACACGAATGGTATTGTGCGGGTCGGGACGTATGTTAAGCCGGGTGATATTCTTGTTGGTAAGGTTACGCCGAAGAATAAGACGGAATTGACACCGGAGGAGAAGTTGCTTCATGCGATTTTCGGGCGTGCCGGTGATGATGTGAGGAATGAGTCGCTTGAGGTTCCGTCTGGTGTTGAGGGGATTGTGATTGGGACGCAGAAGTTTTCTTGCCGGATGAGTCTTACCGAACGTGAGCGGGAGGAATTTGACAAAGAGGTAAAGCAAATCGAGAAGACAGAGGATGCCAAAATACTTGCTCTATTTAACCCAATGATTGCTGAACTTGAGAAAGTGTTGGGGTATAAGATAGATGATGTTGAGACATCTCAACCGCGATTATTCAGGCTTGAGCATCTGAATCTTGACGATGATGATCCGCGTCGTCCGAAGTTGGAAGCTGTGTTTAAGAAGCATTGGCCCCTGATTGAGGCGGCTGTTGATGTTAGAGACCGCAAGTTAAATTCACGCAAACGCGGCGATGAACTTCGACGCGGTGTATTGCAAATGGTCAAAGTTTATGTTGCCGCAAAACGGGTTATTTCGGTCGGTGACAAAATGGCTGGAAGACACGGAAACAAGGGTGTTATTGCCAAAATTTTGCCCCGTGAAGATATGCCGTATTTAGCGGATGGGACTCCGATTGAGATAATGCTTAATCCGCTGGGCGTTCCGTCTCGTATGAATGTCGGGCAAATTCTTGAGACGCATCTCGGTTGGGCTGCCGCAAAAATGGGCTACCAAGCAATAACGCCGGTCTTCGACGGCGCATCAGAAAGCATGATCAATGACTGCTTGGAAGAGGCAGGTTTGCCAAGACACGGCAAAGTAAAATTATACGACGGACGAACCGGCGAGCCTTTTGATCAAGAAACGACAGTCGGATACATTTACATGCTCAAGTTGCATCATCTTGTTGATGACAAGGTACACGCGAGAAGTACGGGGCCATATTCGCTAATCACGCAACAACCGTTAGGCGGTAAGGCAAGATTCGGCGGACAACGATTCGGTGAAATGGAAGTGTGGGCGTTGGAGGCGTATGGTGCGGCTTATACTTTGCAGGAGTTGCTGACGGTAAAAAGCGATGATGTCGAAGGACGCACAAAAATCTACGAAGCAATGGTCAAAGGCGAAAACACGTTGGAGGCAGGCACTCCGGCAAGTTTCGATGTTATGAC
>JAISQS010000468.1 GCA_031274045.1 Planctomycetaceae bacterium
ACGTTTATTATGTTACGTTTGCCATATTGAAGAGTGGGAGCATTAGGGCAAGTACTAGGAATAACACCACCACACCAAGAAGTATCAGCATAATCGGCTCAATAAACCGCACCGCTAAATCTAACGCGCGCCAATTGCGTTTCTCCAACGACACCGAAATCGAAATCAACACCGTATCCAACGTGTTCGATTCCTCCGCAACCGCTATCATCTCCGTTATCGATTTGGGGAAACAGCCCGACTCGGATAACGGCGACGCTAACCGCGAACCACTGCTAATTTTTTCCGACGCTTTTTGAATTGCCTTATTGAGGACAAGATTGCCAATCGCATCACCCGCAATTCCAAGCGACTTGACTATCGGAACCCCATTTTTCAAAAGCGTCCCAAGAACCCGACAAAACCGCGAAACCGCAAACCCCTCATAAACCTTGCCCGCAACAGGAACACGCAACTTGATCCCGTCAACGATCATTTGCCCGCCATCTGTACGACTCCAATATCGATACCAAATCAAACCAATCACCCCTAATGGAACCGCAAACGCCAAGATGTATTTTGTCCGAGACGAAATAAAAAGAAGCCACTCCGTCATCTGCGGCAACTCCCCACGATTGCGCAAATCACTAAACAACGCATCAAAATTCGGAACAATCAAAACCATTATCGCAATAACCACAACCACCAAAAAAGCAAGCAAAAGTATCGGATAAACCAACGCACCAATCACTCGCCCGCGCAAATCATCTTGCGCCTCCGTATGCTCCGCAACATGCGCCAAAGACTCCTCAAGAAAACCACCCTCACTGCCGGCACGAACCATCTGCACGCCCATCTCACCAAACACAATTTGATAACGCCCCATCGCCTCCGCAAGCGTATCACCAGACTCAACCCGCCGATAAACATTGTCCAACACAAACCGGAAATTCATATTAGATGTCTGATCATGCAATATCTTCAACGACCTAAGAAGCGGAACACCACCGCGCAATAAATCAGATAATTGCGAATAAAACGCCGCAAGTTGCTCGCCCCGAACCCGACGGACATTGCCGGTTATCACCTGCTCCATCACCGGCGCAATCGAAATCGGATACAAACCACCCGACGACAAAGCATACGCCGCCTCTGATTCATTCGCCGCATCAAACACTCCCTCAATCTTCACACCCGCCTCATTGCGGGCAACATATCTATACTCCGGCATCTGTCTCCCCAATTCTATTCAAAAAATATACACACACAAATAAATCTTTTTCACCGCAAAGAAAATTTTCGCGGCACATATACTTTTTACACTTCAAAATTCCCTTGTGCAATCGCATTGTCATGATTATGTTATCGAATTGAGCCACAACCAATCCGCGCCTTGTTACCAACTTCCCCTCCCTTAATAACTACGAAGCCCCTCCACTACGCGCCCTTATCCCCTTATTCGTTACTGGCAATACTCACGAGCGATTTGTGGCAAATTAAATCTAGTACGGTAATATACTTTGACTATTTTATAATTCAAAATTTAAACTTCATCACAACTCGAATAATAAGGGAATTAAGGGCGCGTGTAGGGTGGCTTCGTTAGTTATTAAGGGAGGGGAAATTGATCATACGTCGCGAATTGGTTAAGACTCAATATTAGTTGTACAAATTTTCACAATGATTTGTCATAAAGGGAATTTTCATGTGTAAAAAGTATATTATCGAACCTTCAATATTTTTTCAACGCGGAAAGTGCGGAAAGACGGAAAGCGCGGAAAATTTTTTAATGTTCGTTTTCCGCATATTCCGCGTTGAAAAATAAAAACTTTGCGAATATCTTTGTGATTAAAAGAGCCTTTGGTGCTACGGAGTTTTCCATTCGAGAACGCCGCCGCTAAAGCCATCTTGTAACTGAATGTCCATTCGCAATCCGCGCGTTTCCACTTCGTCGAATTTGACTGTGTTGTATTTGTCCTTTTCAACTCCAAAGGTTTCGGTTGTTTTTACCGGTTGCCATTTGTTATTGTTGTCCAGATAGGAGAGCGTCCACGATTTTGGTACACGGCAACCGCCCTTGCCGGTGTCGTCGAACCAATAAACGGAACATTGCGAAACCTTTTTCTTGTTACCGAAATTGAGTTCCAGCCATTCCGTTGTTCCTTTGTGATTCCAGAACGTTAAACGCGGAATCGTGTGATCAATGGAATTTTTCGGCTCAATCCCGTCAATCACCGCGTCAGTCGAATCGTTCGGAAAGCAGAACGATGCCGTAATTTCACGTTCCGTTTCCGACACAACATCATCGCGGAGCAAACAATTTTCCGGCTTATTTCGCGGGTCTTGCGGATAATACGGATGTTCATCATCCGGCAACGGTTGATAAAGAATCGGCTGCCCCGTCGGCGTTTTCCAAAGCGGCGATTCCGCGTCAAGATTTCTTAGCAAACCTTCCTGACGAATCCAAATCTTCATCTTGCCCGCCGGTTTGTTACGGAAATCCCAAGTAAAATAAGGAATCGCAATCAAATCGTCACCAGCCGCAGTTTTGACTCGAATGCGTAATATATGTTCTGGGGTTGCAAAGTTATGATCTGAAGTGCTTGTTCCTTGAATGTCGTCGTGCCATTGCATATCTTTCTTCAGCATAATCCGATCATTCAAATCAGGATTGTCAATTTCCTCAAAACAATAAACAAACGGACCGAGCATCAAAGCAACCCGACCGCGATTCGCCGCAACTTGCGGGTTGGCAACTATCCGCCGATACGTAAACGGAATATCATAAGTGAACTCGAAATCCGGCTCCGACGGTAACCTAAAAACAGCATAACCCTTCTCAATTTTGTACGGAATATGATCGTATTCAGGTTTGTCATTTATGCTGCCTCTTGCGGTGCGGGATGATTTACCGCGATACAATTTTATTCGCGGCTTTTCATCGGGATAGTGACACCATGACGGGATACGCAATTTAACTATGAGCGGCTTTTTATCATTCGGGTCTTTGCGTTTCACCGTTCCGGCAAATGTCAAATCTCCACCCCACGGATAACCGCCTACTCTCGTTTTCAATTTCAACGAAACATCAGCACGCGGCGTTTTGATGTTTGCTTCTCCGGCAATGAATTGATTGACGACGATTCCGTCTTTGTCGATTGCATATTGATAACCGGGCAACGATGGCAAGAACCGAACTATATTTGTTGGACAGCAGGCTGTATCAAAGAACGGTTGGCGGTGGTGATTGCCGTTACTTTCGAGCGGATTGACGTAGAAAAAACTTTTACCGTCCATGCCGATACCTGCCAAGATGCCGTTGTAAATTGCCCGCTCAATAACGTCAGCATATTTCGCATCTCCATGCAACAAATTCATACGATGCGCCCAAAAAACCAGACCAATCGCAGCACAAGTTTCGCAATACGCCGACGCATTCGGCAACTCGTATTCTTTGCCGAATGCTTCTCCTTTATGAATTGCGCCGATGCCGCCGGTGATGTACATTTTTTTGTTGACGGTGTTATTCCAAAGCCGATCCATCGCGTCAATCAACTCTTTGTCGCCGGAGTACGCGGCGTTGTCGGCAACACCGACGTAAAGATAAACCGCACGAACCGCATGACCTACAATTTCCGATTGATCCCGAATCGGCAGGTGATCCTGTTGATATTGACCGTGCAATTTATCGTTGCGTTTATATTGGTCGCCGCGAATATCGATGAAATGTTGCGATAAAGTGAGGTATTTTTCCTTGCCTGTCAATTGGTAAAGTTTAACCAACGCGAGTTCGATTTCTTCGTGACCGGGTACGTCAAATTT
>JAISQS010000068.1 GCA_031274045.1 Planctomycetaceae bacterium
ATGTTTTGCTATTTCTCTTAATAGGGTAGTTGTCATTTGTTTTACCTCCTTTGGGTCTTTGGTTACTTGTCCGTAATATTTTTCAATATTTTTAAAAAACTTTCTCTTATCTTCTTTGCCGATTTTGTTTTTCTCGTATCGGGACAAAATAAACGTCCCGAATTGGAAAAACCATGTCTTTACTCTGTGATCACCCGCAGCCTCCGACAGGATACTAAAAATACGCCAATGGTTTTCCACAAGCGTACCATCCAGATCATACCGAAACGCCCACTTCAAAGCACGAACAACCGGCATACCACGATTCAGCTCCTCCTCACTCAATCCACTAATATCAATAAAAAACGTCGGGAGATTGAGAATATTTTTATCAAATTTGTGAGGAATAGCAATAACTTCTCTCATCTTTTTGTATTTCCAATGTTGCTTGCTATTGGTCACTATTACTGCCATCGGATAAGGTACTTTAACATTTTGCCACAATATCTCGAACTGAATCTCCACTTCTTCGCCAACATATTTAGCCTCAACCTCACGCCTAATCATTATACGCAAATCATCCAAAAATTGAGTAAGATCACGAGCCGCCATTTCAACTGCACGAATACACATAAAATGCTCAACCGTTGATTGATGTTCACATATAAACGACACATTCATCTGCTGCTGTTCAGGATTGTCAGGTGTTTGCCTACACGGCGCAATAAACAACAAATCTCCTATTCGCTCTTTCAAATTTTGGTCAATATGACTCGGAGACCAAAACTTCATTTTAGAGAAATCAATTTGACTCGAATACACCGGATCAATATGACTCTCAAAAAAATTAGCAGCAACATCAACATGACGCATCACCGAACGGAACAACAAATCAAACACACGCTTAACCAACTTCCAATCACATTCACATAACAAACTCGTTATATCAATATCAAGCTCCTTCGCGTCAATATCGCCGCCTTGTTTGTTTGAAAATTTAGCCGAGATTTTACGGACAATTTTTTTAGATTTTCTTGTCATTTTCTTACTACTTTTTTAGTGCGCATAAATATCTGTAAGCACCGCATCACAGATTCAATCAGACCGAATACTAACAACTTCCAGAATATACTTCAAGACCAATTTTATCTTTTTTTGAGAACGAAATAAACGAAAGATATAAAACATAACGAAATTTTGCGATCAACCATTTTCGTTTATTTTGTATTCTCAAAAAATATTTTCGAGAAACGGGCATTTGATTCGTTCATTTCCTATTGTTATACCGTTGCTGCAAATCCACATTAAACATTGCCGCAATAAAACCCCATCCACGCCGTCAACCGGTACAGAATAAGTCGGAACGTCATCTTTGGTTTTGTTGTCGTTTTGTGTATTTGTGTTGTCGTTTTTTGTTGCGTTTACCAGCAACGTCTTCCCGCGTATGTCAGCAATAAGTTTCACAACAGGCTCCTGCACATACGACACCAATTTTTCCAACACCGCCGCACTCTTTGCACAACTCAACTCTTGTCCGCTTGCATTTGAGGCAATCGTTTTGTAGCCGTCGATTATTTCGTCAATATCCACTTCCAAAAACTCGGCTCCTATTTCTTGCACAATATCTCTCACTCGTTTGCCCGCGACTTCGTAGCCTTTGTGCGTTCTTTGATACAGGCAAGTTAAAATTTCTTTTACGGCATCTTTGGGCGATTCCGCATTTTCAATTTTTGCAATAAAACCAAACTCGCGCACGAAATTTTCCCGTCCAAGCTCCTCCCACGCAAAACAGACTCCTAACATTGTTATTACCGCGACAGCCGTCTCCTCTATCTTGCCATTCAACGGCAACACAAATCCACGCGTCTCCGTTTTTCGCAAATGATCAAGCATCGCAAACGGCACAACACGCATCAACTCCTCCTCCTTCGACATCGTCGGCAGCAACTGATACGGAGCATCAACCCCAGTAACAGCAACAACCGTCTGAATGTCATGATAAGAAAATCGCGGAGTCGAAGCAAGCACATTGCCGTGTTCCGCAATAAAACTGCCGCCATCGTAAACAACTTGACCGTGACCGTTGCCAATATAATTTGAAAAAATATGCGTGTACGAATGATTTTGAGTAACACGCTTCGCATACTCAATCCGCTTCGCCGCCTTGCCAAACTCAAACCGACTCGAAGCCGGATTAAACAACAAATCAACCTTCTGCCGACCATCCGCATTCGGCGCAACAGGATTCAACCAGTCAGGCTCACCAATCTCAACCACAACATGAAACGTTGAACCATCTCTCTTGTCGTCGCTCTTTTTGTCCGCGCCGCCTTTGTCGTCGGCACTCTTATCATTGACACTCTTATTGTCGGCGTTTTTATTATCGGTGCTTTTATCATTTGCATTTTTATCATTTGCTTTTTTATCATCGGTGGTACTTTTGTTGTTGTCTTTTTGGGCGGTATCGTTCGCTGTATTGTTTGTATTATTTTGGGCAAATTCGAAATAGTTGAACTCAAAAGAAAGATCGCCAAACTTATAACTTTCACCACGCAACTCAATCTGAACATAACGATCACGCTTCCAAGGCGTGAAAAAATTATACTCAGCAAGCGAATTAAACCGCGTCTTACATTGGAATCCAATCGGCTTGCCGTCAACTACCAAACAAGCAGCATTGAAAACATGATCCTCATACACAACCGGCAACCCAATAACCGTAATCAAATTTTTAAGATTCGGCATCAACTTGAAAAACACATCGAGAGATTTGTCCAGCATCTCCTGCCGCTTAAAATTTTCACTGAAACCAACTCCCGTCAGGCAAAGTTCTGGAAAGGCAATAACCATCACATCGTGCCGATACGCCCAATCGATCGCACAAAGGATATTGTCCACATTACGATTCCAATCAAATAACTTTTGATTCAAAGAAACAGCAACTATTCGCATGTTCGTATTCGTGGGTTAGACGGTTAAAAGGATAAATTTTAAACTGCGCGGTGTTTATTTGTTGTTATCAAACATCTCGTTTCCATTGTTTTTGTCCGTTGTAGTATCTTTCGTTTTTTTGTTTTGGCGGGGTTCGTATTAGGCTTACGGAGTTGTTGCCTAGTATGTCGATTAGTCGTTTTCTTAGTTTTGTGTCTATTGCGATTTTTATATTTCCGGCTGGTTTCATCATTGCCATTAGTCCTGAGTTTAGTTTTACGCAGAATTCGATTCTTTTGTCGCCCGGACTTCCGCGTAATACTTCGTATAATTTTTTCACTACATCCGCCGAATGCAACTCCTCATCAAAAACTAACCTCACCCCCGCCGACAACGCCTCCACTCCACCCTCAACCGAATAAATATCCGACACGATCAAATTTGCGTCACCATCACCTTGACTCCGGCTCCGATCAATTCTGCCCGTCAAAAATACCGTCGATTCCGTGTTCAGTAAATTTAGATTCATTGCTACTGTATATGCCTCTGACCACATGATTGATCGTATTGTCCCTTCCATGTCTTCCAGCGTGAACATTGCAAATTTATTCGGTTTGCCGTTGTTTCGTGATTTTGACTCGCCGATTTTTATATCACTCAACATCCCCGCAATAATTACCCGTTCGTCTGCCTTGCCGTTCGCTGCCTCGACACAATTATGTGTTCGTAGTTGGCGAATGCAATCTTCGAATTCTTTGAGCGGGTGCATTGAAATGTAGAATCCCAAAGATTCCTTTTCGTAAGCACCTTTCTCTTTGTCCGACCACTCATCAATCTCCGGCAATCCGATCATTGCCGGTGATTTGTTGGCGGTTTGCGGTTCGTTGTCAGTTTCGCTGTCGCCTCCGAATAAGCTCTTTTGTCCTTTTGCTAAATCGGCTGAAGCGGCTTGTGCGGATTTTATAGCTTGGTCAACGCATTGCATCAATTGCGACCGTTTACAACCGAGCGAGTCAAATGCCCCCGATTTTATCAACGCCTCAATAGTCGCCCGATTGCACGCTCGCGGGTCAACTCTTTCGCAAAAGTTGAATAGATCAGTGAACTTTCCGCCGGTATCGCGGGCAAAAACAATTTTGTCCGCAGCCCAATCACCACAACTCTTAATCGCCGACAACGCAAATAAAATTTTGCCGTCCCTAACAGAATAAAGCTGCATTGAGCTGTTCACATCCGGCGGCACAACCTCAATCCCCATCCTATTACAATCCTCAATATGCTCAACCGTTGAATCTTTTGATTTGAAATTCCTTTTTGAAATGTCGCCTGTTAGCAGAGCCGCCATGAACTCGACAGGATAATGCGCCTTCAAATACGCCGTCATGTACGCGATCAAAGCATACGCTGTGGTATGCGATTTGTTGAAACCGTAACCCGCGAATTTTATTATCAACTCAAATATTTTATCGGCTTGATCGCGTGACAGACCGTTTTCAATTGCGCCGTCTACGAATTGGGTGCGGTATTTTCCGATTTGGTCTTCTTTCTTTTTGCTGATTGCTTTGATGCAAGAGTAGGAGTTTCCGAGCGGGATTTTGCCCAATCGGTTAAGGATTCGCATGATTTGTTCCTGATAAACCATGACACCGTTAGTTTCTCCCAACACGTCTTTCATAACATCATGCTCGTATGTCGCCGCCTTTCGCCCGTGCTTAACATCGACATACTGATCAACCATCCCGCCCTCAAGCGGACCCGGTCGATACAACGCAAGCGTCGCAATAATATCACGGAAATTATCAGGACGCATCCGTTGCAACAACTCACGAATACCGCCCCCTTCAAGTTGGAAAATCCCCTTTGTTTCGCCGCGACAGAGAAGCTCGTATGTCTCCTTATCATCCAGCGGAAATTTGTACGGGTCAATTTCTTTGCCGGTCTTCTTTTTAACAAGTTGTACGGATTGATCAAGAATTGTCAAATTTCGGAGTCCCAAAAAATCCATTTTGAGCAATCCTGCTTTTTCAACATCCGGTCCTTGCCATTGTGTGACGTGGTTGATGCCTTCCTTAACTCGATGCAACGGCAAATATTCCGTCAACGGCTTATCCGCAATCACGACGGCACATGCGTGAACACCGGCTTGGCGGACTAGACCTTCGAGTTGTTTTGCGTAATCGAGAAGCTCGTGAATGTCCGTCTCCGTCTCATAACGTTTACGCAGTTCCTCACTCATCTCAAGAGCAAGCTTCAACTTCATCTTCACATCATCCGGCACGAGCTTCGTAACCTCCTCAACATACGACAACGGCATATTCAAAACACGTCCGACATCACGTATTGATTGCTTCGCCGCCATTGTTCCGAACACGCCGATTTGTGCGACATTGGACTCGCCGTATTTTTCTTTGACATAGTCCAATATTTCACCGCGCCTGTTTTGATCAAAGTCAATATCAATATCAGGTGCCTCCACACGATTCTCATCCAAAAAGCGTTCAAACAGAAGATCAAATTCCAAAGGACAAACATGCGACAAATTCAACGCATAACAGACCAACGCACCAACCCCGCTGCCGCGCGCAGTACGATGAATCCCACGCTCCTCCGCCACACGCACAAAATCCCAAACAATCAAAAAATAATTCGGAAACCCCAGCTTCTTGATGACATCCAACTCGCGATCAAGGCGCGCCATAACTTCATCCGACAACTTGCCGTCTTGTAATCTTTTTGGGTTATCGGCGTATCTTTTTTGCAAACCTTCAATACAAATTTTTCGCAAATAATCGTCCGGCGACAAGTTGTCCGGCGGTGTAAAAGCGGGAAAGTAACGTTTTCCCATATCCAAATCAATATTCACGCGGTCTGTGATTTCGATTGTTCTTTTTATTGCGTCTTCGTCTGAGGGCATTGCTCTCAACATATCGCGTCCGCTTCGGAGGTAGAATTGATCTGATTCCATTCTCATTCGTTTCTCGTCGGTGCGGATTTTTCCGGTGTTTACGCAGAGCAAAATATCTTGTACTTCCCAATCGCTTTGGTGAACGTAGTGAACATCGTTTGTCGCAACAGTCGGAATTTTTAGATCGTTTGCGACTTGTTTTACGCCTTCGAGAATAATTTTCTGGATTTCCAAACCGTTATCTTGGATTTCAATATAGTATCTGTCTCCGAAGAGTTCGCGATACCATGATGCGATTTGTCGGGCTTGGGTTAAGTTGCCGGAGTCGTTGTTTTCGTTGAAGAGGACGGCGCGTGAAAGTTCGCTTGAAGCACAGCCGCTCAAACAGATCAGACCTTCGTTAAATTCCTTTAACAACGCCTTATCAATACGCGGCTTGTAATGATGACCTTCGAGGTATGCAATTGAGGAGAGTTTGAGCAGATTCTTATATCCGGTACGATTGGTCGCAAGCAGAGTGAGATGAAAACACGCGTCTTTCTGCGATTTTGCCGACTTATCCAAACGGCTGCCCGGCGCAATATACGCCTCAAAACCAATTATCGGTTTAATATTCGCTTCACGCGATTTAATATAAAATTCAAGAACACCATATAAATTACCGTGATCTGTAATCGCAAGCGCAGGCATCTCAAGTTCTTTTGCACGATTCAAAAGTGCCGGAATCGTACCGGCACCATCAAGAAGAGAATAATGACTATGACAATGAAGATGTACAAATGGAACATCCATGATAAAAAAATTTGGTTATAGGTTTATGATAAAAAAATCAAAAAATACAAAAATCAAAAAATACAAAGCAAGCAAATTTGTGATCGGTACGATAAAACCGGATTCTGCTCATCAACGATTGCGGCGCGGTTCAAGACGGTTGCAAAATATATCACAAAGATTGCGAAATGGTATATTCCGTTTCGCAAATTCGCAAGAGAGTCAAAATATAGTTTGGAGTTTTGAGAATGTAGGTAATATATCAATGAAAATTGGCTGATTATTTCGTTTTTTGTGGGGCATTTACATCGTGCCTTTTATTAAGCACTGTGTCAATGCAATGTATCAACGCCCTGAAAGGGCAAAATATCATAGCGTAGGGCAACGCCCTACGATAATTGATTA
>JAISQS010000513.1 GCA_031274045.1 Planctomycetaceae bacterium
AAGAAGAATAAGCATTTATAAAAAATCTGGGCAAATCCTGATAATCTGCGTCATCTGCGTGCCGAAAAAGGTTGGTGTTATGTTTGTTGGAGATTCACGGGTTAATAAGGTTGTAAATAAGGTTTGTTTTACTACCGCGCTGTCGATTTTCACTGATATATTACAATATACGAAACATGACAAAATAATTTTTTTAACGCGAAACACGCTAAAAAACGAAATACGCGAAAGTGATTTTTTCAGAAAGTGTTTATTAGTGTTTATTAAAATTTCGCGCATTTTGTCTTTTCGCGTATTTCGCGTTGAAAATAATTTTTAGAAATTACTCTTCGTTTATATTCGTATTCTTCCGGTTGGTGTTACTCTTTTTTATCTTTTTGTTCTCTGATCAATTTTCCTACTTCTTGCAAAACTTTAACGTCTACTTCACGTATTTTTCCTTTGTAATCCGGTCCGACATCAATTGAAAAGATGTTTTCGTGTTTTACTGCTCCTTGGTAATCGTTGAAAAGTTTCGATGCGGGATGAACGAGATTATCATGTTTCGGCAAAGAATAAAACCACATTGCGCCTCCTTGATGCGGCGGTAAAATCGGGTACGTGAACTCGGCAAGTTTCCAGTTATTTTTGGTTACTTTTTTGTCCATGTAACCAGCAGACGATATGTCTTCCAATTTTCCGGGTCTCCCCATCTCACCGAGACGAATATCAGCGGACGTTTGATCGCCGTGATTGTATCCGATGAAGCATGCGGGTTGAAATTTTTTGCACCATGCTGTCGTCTCCTCATGATTCAAACCGCCCGTGCCAACCGCGTGATCAAACCAGATGTACTCGAACGATCCGTATTCCGTCAAGAGTTCTTTGAGTTGTGCTTTTTTTAATTCGGGATTCAGACCGCCGCCGTTCATTGCGGCATCTTTGTCCACTTGCTCATCCTTCTCCGGTTTTCGCCAATCAAATTCGCCTTCGGAAAAATAGAGCGCGAGTTTGATGCCGTACTTGTCGCACGACTTTCGCAACTCGGCAAGAACATCCTTACCAAGCGGTGCTTTGGTCACTTTCCTGTCCGTAGTTTTCGTATCCCAAAGACAAAATCCATCGTGATGTTTTGCCAAGAAGAGTATGTAACCCATCTCTGCCTCTTTCGCGGTTTTTGCCCATTGGTCAGTGTCAACTTCTGTTGCGCGAAAGAAGTTGATGTCTTTGATGTTGCGCGTCCACTCCTGACCGGAGAACGTACTGAACGACCAACAAATAAACATCCCCCAACGCAAATTTTTGAGTTCTTTTGTTCGCTTTGTCATATCGATTTGTTCGGCTGATTTTTCCTGCGCAAAAACAGTCAACGGACAAATCAACATACAAACAACACACAACATAACCCGCCAACAAACTCTCTTGTTCAAGCTACTTTTAACTGTCATTATCAATCTCCTTCCTGTACGACACTATTACCGTACAATAAATCATTTTTTTGTTCAAATTCTAACCAATCATCCGCCGCCAAAATAAGCAGACGACACGGAGATTGTACTGACCGAAAACAAATACGCAACCACATCGCTCCCCTCCACACACACAAAAAAATCCGAAATAATCGGCAAAATTCGATATGCGGTATTTTATTTTGGGCAAATGTTTGCGATGTGATTTTTTAGTGTGGAGTCTGTTTTTATGTTTGATTCTATTTTTTCGATTAGGTGTCTTATTGTTGAAGTGTCGCGTTGTCCGAAGAATTTTGCGATTTCTTTTATTGGTAATCCGGTTTCTTTTCGTGCAAGATAAACAGCAATTGCCCGCGCGTCGGCGACAGTTTTTTTGCGTGAGATACCTTTGAGATCGGATAATTTGAACGCGAAATATTTTGCGACATTTTTTGCAATCTGCTCAATTGACGGGCGAGTTGTTTTACAATTATTCTTCAAAAATTGTCTGAAATATCGTGTATCCGGTTTCGCTTTCGCATCAATTGCCTCGACTGTCATTCGCGTAATCAATCCGTAAATCGCCGGAATCGAAATCGGCAACTCCTTCGCCGCCGCATCAACCGACTCCGCAGAAATCGGCAAATGAAGTGCCGAAATCACCTCAGATAAAAAATGTTTTCTTACCTCAAATCCGGGCAAAACAACCGGAACCGTCGTACCACAAATTATGCGATCAGCTAACTGCTTCGGAAATTTAGGCAACGTCTTACCAGTCAAAATAACAGGAATATCATTCGCAGTAAGCATGTCAATTGTATGTTGAAATTCATCTTGCACGGCAGGCTTGGACGAAAATTGCTCAATATCATCAATCAAAAGCATCGTAACTCCACGAATCCGCCGCCGAAAAGAATCTGTTGACTTGAACTCTATCGCCTCCGTAAAAAGACGCGCAAAATCAGATGACGTGAGCAAAATATCACGATTACGTTTAACCGATTTTTTACGCCGCGAATTAAATATTCCTTGAATCAAATGCGTTTTACCCGTGCCGCTTTGACCGTAAAAAAACACAGGTAACCGCTCGCGAGTCAAACCGCCGTCAAGTATCGAATCAACAACATTGCCGACAATATAATTCTCCGGACCAACCAAAAATCCATGTTCAGGCGGTTGAAAAATCAGATGCCGATCCGTCTTGGTATTTTCATTCGCAGCCGCAGATTTTCCGGTATTACCCAACAATCCAAGCGATCCAATTGTTCCCAGCGATTTCAATGTCTCCGCATCGAACTCAATCGGTTTACCGGAAAACGGAATTACCCGTATCAAATTGTCCATGTCTTAAATTTTTTATTCGTGAGATTTTTTTACAGGAAGGTTCAGGAAGGTTAATGGAAGGTTAATGGAAGGTTTATACATTTTTCCTTTAACTTCTCGTAATACATCAGTAAAATGCCTCAATGCTGTAGTAAAACAAACCTTATTTCCAACCTCATTTTTTACAAAAACAACCTCAGTAGGCATTCATAATTCACATTGATCATTGATCATTGTGCTGTAGTATCATAGTTTTGCAAGCCGTAGGTTTGCATCGCTCGGTAGAAAATGACATCTCTACACAAACTAGCATTCCGTAGGAATGCCGCCGTTGGTCAAGTCACAGGGTTGCATTCCTACAGAATGCGAAGACTCGACTTCATTTTCTACCGAGCGATACATTTCTAACGGAATGTAACAACGCGAAAACATAGAGCGTATTGGAAAATAATAAGGTAATGAGGTTTGTTATCTGGGATAATACAATGGCTACTAAGGTTGTTTTGTTATGAAAAATAAGGTTATAAATAAGGTCGATAAGAGCGGATATTTCGCTTATTATATTGCAACTTCTCTTACCTTCTTGTGAATTATTTTGTTTATTGTTTAAAAGCATTGTTGATGGTTTCTTGTTTTGGCGGTTTTGTCAATAGGCTGACAATAGGCACAACGATCATCGGCAATACCATTGCAATTGACGCGGCTAACGGAGCTTTTGATCCTGCGTTTGCGGCATCTTCCGTTACCATCCAATACCAATACAGTCCGTTTGAAGTCAAAAGTCCCGTCCACATTCCCGCGTAAGCACCGATTTTTGTTGTCCGCCGCCAGTAGAGTCCGTAAATGTACGGTGCCAAAAATGAACCCGCAACCGCTCCCCATGAAATTGACATTAGCGATACTATCCACGCCGGTTTGAAAAGTGAAATAACATACGAAATCAAAATAAAAACTCCACACAACAACCGCATCAAATAAAGTTCACGCCGATCCGATACTTTCGGATTTATGTAACCTTTGTAAATGTCGATTGTAATCGCTGACGCTGAAACTAACACGAGCGAGCTGAGAGTTGAAAGCGATGCCGACAAAACAAGCAACAAGATAACAACCAATAAAACATGCGGTAAATGCGACGCTATCAAATCAGGAACAATTTGATCAAAATTCACACCGCCCAATGTAGTTCGCGGGATTTTGTCCGCGTCCATCAATTGCGTAATTGTACCTGTAAAATAGGCGGCGCAACCGATGACAGTTGCAAAAATAGTTGTGATGATAGCTCCGCGCCAGATATCTTTTTCGTCACGGATTGCGTAGTATTTGTGAACCATCTGCGGCAACCCCCACACGCCGAACGATGTCATAAAAACAACAGACGGCAAAATAAACCAAGGAGCTTGTTTGATTTCACCGGACAAAATGCGATGGTTAAATTGTTCGCGGACTCTGGTTGCCGATTCCAAAATACCGCCGTAAGGTGCAGTCACCGCATAAACCATCATCATTGCGCCGCCGAACATTATTATTCCTTGCAAGAAATCGATTCGCGCAATCGCCTTGTAACCGCCCCCCGTCACGTATAAAAATGAAACAATAGTAATGATCGTCAAAACCGCCGTAAAAGAAAGTCTACGATCAAATACAATAGAAAACAAATAACTCAATCCAGTAAATACAGATGCCGAATAAGGCGTAAGAAAAATAAAAATAATCAGTGCCGTCACTATCTTCATCCCGCTGGTCTCATAACGAACTGCAAAAAATTCAGGCATTGTTTTAACGCCAAGATTACGCGTCATAACCCGCGTGCGACCGCCAAGAATTATCCACGCTAAAAACGAACCAACCACCGCATTGCCAATACCGACCCAAAGAGCATCGAGACCAAATTGCCAACCAAACTTCCCCGCAAAACCAACAAATATCACCGCACTAAAATAAGTCGTACCATAAGAAATCGCAAGCAACCAAGGTCCCAACGTACCACCGCCAAGAAAAAAATCATGAACATTCTTCGTCCTACCCATGCCCCAAAACGCAATACAAAGAAGAACAAAAAAAAACAAAACCGTCAAAAAAACAGAAAAAGAAAACATAATCAAAAAATAATCAGGTTAAAATAATCAGGTTAAATTTGTATCCGTAAAGCCGCTCACTAAACTCCACAACAAACAAAATCACTCCCACAACCACACCACAACCGCACCACAACCGCACCACACCATCGTCAGTATTATCGTCAATGCTTCAAATCATTATCACTTGTTGATGTAAACATATCAATAGGAAGCTGACTGTTCTTTGGGATTGGGGTTAAAAAATTTCTGATTATTTTGTTTTTTGTGGGGACATCTTATTTGCGACATTTGTAAGCACACAGACGACACAGATTTTAAATGTATTCGCAGATGAAGAAATATATCAATGAAATCTATCTGCGCAAATCCTGATAATCTGTCTTACCTGCGTGCTAAAAAAACTATAATCCAACAAAATCCGAAATAATCAAAAAAATTGAAAATTGACATTGACAAGAATTTGAAAATATAGAACAATACGCACTCATGTTTGCGGTCTGCATGAGCTTGATTTAATCAATGGATTGATTGTGAGTTTGTGATTCGTATTGTTTTTTATCTTTAAGTTTTTTTTCAGGAGAGCAAGGATGCGTGCCTGTTACTGTGGTAGTGTTAAGGGAGTGGAGCCGGTTTCTTTGAGGAAGACGCTCAAGAATATTTGCAAAAAAATTCATACGTCATTTACCAGCGATATTAAGGCTGGTAGTTGTACGACGGATCCGGATTTAGTTCGTCGTGGTGATGTTTTTTTTGCGTTGCCGGAGTTTGATGAAGAGCTTGACGAGATGATTGGTTTGGCGATTCATCATGGTTGTTCTGCTGTTGTTACCAATAAACCTTCTCATGGAGCGGAGTCTGTTCCGTTTTTTATTGTTCCGAATGTTGCTGACGGCTTCGCGCATTTTTGTCATTCGCTCTATGATTATCCGGCTAAATCGTTGAAGATGATCGGCATTACCGGCACCAGCGGCAAGACATCGACATCTTATTTAATTGCCGGTGTACTTGCGGAAGCCGGTTATCAAGTTGGTCTCATCGGTTCGCTCGGTATTTTTGACGGACACATTTTGCACCCGACAAGTAACGCCGACTTGACTCCCGACCAACTCGCAAAATGGCTACACACGATGACAATGAACGGTTGCACGCACGCTGTTGTAGAGTCGTCAAGTAAGTCAATCGTGAAAGGTTATTTGTCCGGTATAAATTTCGACGCAGTCTGCTTGACAAATATACGGCGCGATCACATCGATTTTCACGGCACTGTCGAACAATATAGACGCGCAAAATTAGGCATTTTCAAATACGCCAAAAAGAAAGCTCTCGCGGTTTGCAATGTTGACGATAAAATCACCGGCGCAATTCTACCGCTTATCGATCATCCGTTGCTCTCAACAGGAATCCGCAACCAAGCCGAAGTAAACTCAATACTAGTCGAACGATTCCCAAATGAACAGACCTTCATTCTCACCGCCGGAACCAATGCCGTCCCTATTTGTACAAAAATTATCGGCGACGAACACATATATAATTGTATGATTGCAACCGCACTTGGAATCGGATTTGACATCGATATGAAAACAGTCGCTCGCGGAATAGAACGTGTTGAAAGCGTGCCGAGCAGAATGGAAAGAATAGAATGCGGACAACCATTCAACGTCTTCATCGATTCCGCAAGAACAAGCGATTCATTGAACGCAATCCTAAAAACAACCAAAGAAATTACAACCGGACGACTGATCTGCGTCTTCGGTGCCGCCGAATACCACGACCCCGCAAAAAGAACACAACTCGGTAAGTCAATCGGAAACATGGCAAACTCCGTCATTCTAACAACCGCATCAAATAAACTCGAACCGGAAACAATCGCAACTATATGCGAAGTTGGAAAAGTTTTCGCAAACTCAGACGAAGTACAAATCATGCCAGACCGCGCCGAAGCAATCGCATGGGCTTTGTCCGAAGCACAACCGGGCGACACCGTCCTAATCATCGGACGAGGCGAAACCGAATACCTAAACAACGACATCATAAACAAAAATAATAAAAATCAAAACCAAAAATTCCAACCATTCTGCGACAGATTCTTCACAAGACAATGGCTCAACGAAAACCAAATTTGCACCACAGCATTCTAGTTTTAGTTTGCCATCGTTCGTCATATTACCCACGATAGCATTCAATTTACGTCAACAACTTTTACACCTTCACGTCAACAAAATTCATTGTGTTTTGCGCATATATTTTTGAAAGATGAAAATTATGTTGAGAATTATTTTATTTCCGTTTGAGTTTACTGGTGATGTGTTTGTTCTTTTGATCAAGCTGATTCGTTTTCTTGTCGGTAATTTTATTCTTTCCGTGTGGGGATTGATTGTTCCGGTTGCGTTGTTGATTGCTTTGGTGATGGCATTATTTGTTGCGCAAAATCGTCGCGATTTAGCTGCGGAGTATTCATCGCAACTTATGAATTGTGAGGATCGTGATGTTGAGATGTTGGTTGAGGCTTTGCGGAAACTTGATCTTGCGGGTTTGGCGGAGATAGTGAGTTGTTTGCGTTCGGAGCGTGAGAAGGTTTTTTTCGTTTGTTATGATGTCGTGCAGAGTGAGCTTGATAATTTGCCGAATTTGACCGATGAAAAAAAACGTGATAAACGCTATCTGACAATCACCGACGCAATACTAGAACAATCATCTCAATTAAAACCGGTTGCCCAAAACGCTGTACATCAATTAGTCAAACAAATTCTACGCGATCTCGTCAACATGAATACAAACGGACGCTCTCGAGATTTACAACTTGCGACAATGAATTGCGAACGGATTTTGGAAAATATCGGAACTTCTCTATCACAAGGAAAAAATAAAAACGGTGAATTGCAAAAACCTTTAACAGATTCTGTTGTGCGGTATCGCGCAGGAAATTTTCACGACGAATTATTAACCGCAGATGGTAAACCGTTCAGAAAAATTATAAAAAATGATATTGCAGACAACCAAGAATATATCGCAAACAACAAGCCCACAAACATCGACGGCACAACCGCACTCGCCCTAAATAACAACGAAAACAATAAACCAAATCAATTCAAACACGAATACAACACGCCGCGAAATTTAATTCCGAATCAAAATATTATCGTTGCGCAAAAAGATCGGTTGTTAGTGTTGCCCGATTTTGGTGAAGCCGGCGGAAAGATTGCAAGTAAATTTGACGCGGACAAATTTAACGCGGATAAATTTGGAAAGAATATTACCGGCAACAATTCAGACAATATCAATGAACGTATTGATGATAATTACAATTCAAGTAATGCTAATGTTTTTTTGACTGATGAGTTGCGTAATGTGCGAGTGAACCGGATACCAATGTTATCGACGGTGCAATTGATGAAGTTGTTGCAGCATAATAATTCAGAATGTGTCTCTGAGGCGAGGCGGACATTGATTGCGCGTGATGGATTTCGAGATGTACACTTGCAGTTAGCGTATCAACTTTATCATCCGAATCCGTCTGTACGCAAGGAAGTAATTTTGCATTTATCATCTACGCAAGGCATATTATCAAATGCGTGGTTGGTGGAATTATTAAATGATCCAGACGATGAAGTTCGTTACAACGCCGCCGCGTTGCTGGCAACTTCACCAGACCCAAACATACGCCGACAACTAATCGAAAAATGCCAACACGACCAAAACGAAAAACTAATAAACCTAGCGAATAAACTACGACAAAGATAAAAAATTCTAGGCTCTTTTATATTTTTATGTTGTAGCTTTAAACATTTTGTTTTGTGTATTCGGCTTGGACTAAGGCAACCTCGTAGAGGTTGAATTTCGCTTACCCCGTGC
>JAISQS010000089.1 GCA_031274045.1 Planctomycetaceae bacterium
CCATTTTCAAGTAAGATAAGTGCTGTTTGCATGATTAGCGGTCGATGTAGCTCTATCTCTTCGATACTGAAAGAGTCACTGCGTACTAAATTTGATGCTTGTCCGCATAATTCAACAATAGGAGAACCAAAGCAAGTCGAAATATTGACATCTGCCTTCTTACTGATGAAATATCGTACTAGTTCTGGTTGAAATGCTTTTGCTGCTGCTGTCAAGATTGTTGTACCTTGTGGAGAAATTGTATCGATGTTGACATTGAGTCCATTAAAAAGTTCAAAGATAGAAAAAAAGTGTTTAGGAATAGATGGATTCTGTGCCGGTATTTCTTGGCAAGCCAATAATACTGTAGTATAAAAGGCAAGAAATAACTCCCAACCGGTTAAACATTTAATCTCATTGGAACGAAGTCGAATTTCTAGTTCGTGCCATTCTTTTTTTTGAATTAAATTCACAATTGCCTGAAAATCATCGGACAATTGTTTTTTTTCATTTTTTGTATTTTGCATGATCGTATATTTTTCGTTTGTAGTAGAATAATAGAATTATTATTACTTAAATCTTCTTGTAGTCCTCTGTTATTTTTTGAAAAAGGCAATGGATTATCCAAGTAAAATTGTATTTGAACTTTATTGTTATGTCAACAGTGTTACTGTCTCCTTTGTAGGTAACTGTCTATTTTCATTTTCGTACAAAGTTAAAGAAGATTTTTATTGTGTATTCAATATCTTTCTTTCTTTCTTCCTCCCTTCTTTCTTCCCGCAAAAAATGACCAAACAACTAAAATTCCTGTCGCCGTTGCGTCAAATTTTGGGAAAGTACAATCCTTGCACCATGTCTTGCGTTGTTTGGTGAGATTGGTTAGGATACTAGGACACACAGTATATGCTTTCAACTGTTTTCAACATTTTTTACCATGTTTTGGGAAACGTTTCGGTTTTTCGTTCATTTGTTTTATCGTCTTTTCAAAAAAGAGGAGTTGTTCACAATCTGTTTTGACCGCGAAAAAATCAAAAAACACTTTTCGAAAATCTCCTCAAAAATAATTTTTGTGTCAATACTAATACTCATCGGTGGATAAAAATATACCTGATTATCTTCTCGAAGGTTTGAACAAACCGCAACGGGAAGCTGTGCAGTTTAAGGAGGGACCGCTTCTTGTTCTCGCCGGACCGGGAAGCGGAAAAACCCGCGTCGTAACTCATCGTATTGCGGCGTTGTTACATCAAGGTGTCGGCGCGTCGCAGATTGCGGCTCTCACCTTCACGAACAAAGCCGCCGACGAAATGAAAACACGGCTCGAATCCCTCATGCCAAACCGCTCCGTCTGGATCGGTACGTTTCATAAATTCTGTGCGTATTTGTTGCGGCGCTATGCCGGAATCTCCGGTCTCAAAGAAAATTTCTCCATTTACGATTCCGACGAAAGTCTTGCCCTCATTAAAACAATCATCAACTCCGAAACTTCACCGCAATATGTTACACCGCAAAATGTTACACCGCAAAATGTTGCTGCGTCTATTAGTTGGGCAAAAAACAATGGAGTGACGCCTGATATTTATGCTGCCAGCGAGGGAAATCCGCTTGGTGAAACGGTCAAAAGGGTTTATCCGGCTTATCAGGACGAACTTCGCCGTGCCAACGCGGTTGACTTCGATGATTTGTTACTCCATGTTGCCAACTTGCTTGAAGAGAATCCCGAAATCCGAAAAATTTTAGACAATCGGTTTCGGTATATTTTAGTTGACGAATATCAGGACACCAACACCGTTCAATATCTGATCGTTAAGGCTTTGTCGCTTGATCATCAAAATCTTGCTGTGACCGGTGACCCGGATCAATCCATTTACGGCTGGCGCGGAGCGAATATCAGGAACATTCTCGAATTCGAAAAAGATTTTCCCGATACGAAAATCATTCGTCTTGAACAAAATTACCGCAGCACACCGCAGATTTTAGCGGTTGCCGATGCGTTGATCGACCACAATATTCACCGCAAGAAGAAAAAACTCATTGCGGAAAACAAATCAGGAGTTCCGGTTCGGCTTGTTTGTTGTGCCGACCAGCGGGAGGAAGCGGAATCAATTGCCAAAGAAATCGCCCGCGAAATTCAAAACGGCGCGCGAAAACCCGGTGATTATGCCATTTTTTACCGGATGAACGCCTTGTCCCGGAATCTGGAACACGCATTACGAAGTCATAAAGTTCCGTTCCAATTAGTGCGGGGACTTGAATTTTTTAACCGGAAGGAAGTCAAAGATATTTTGGCTTACTTGCGGGTAATGTCCAATCCGTCGGACACGGTTTCTTTTGCCCGGATTATCAATGAACCGTCACGGAAAATCGGCAAAACAACACTCAAAAAATTAACAGATCGAGCAACACAACTCGGTATTTCAACAATGGATGTTGCGCGGGAGATTGACCGGTTTTCCGGTATTGCCGCTCCAACCAAACGGGCGGTGTTGAATTTTGTCAAAATGATGGATCGTCTTGCGGAGGCTTCGTCGCGGGAATATCCGGTTGAAGCGTTGATCGGAATGGTCTTGCAGGAATCCGGTTATCGGGAACAATTTCTCCACTCAGAATCCGAAGAAGATCGGAGCCGTCTCGAAAATATTGAAGAACTTTTAACTGCGGCTCATGATTTTGATGCGAAACCGCCGGAACCCCGCGAATTGATTTCAATAGACCCGTTGTCGGAATTTTTGGAACAAGCCGCATTGGTCAATGACGTGGACGACTTGGAAAAAGGGGTTGATCGGGTTTCGATGATGACGTTTCACGCTGCCAAAGGACTTGAATTTCCGGTTGTTTATATTATTGCGATTGAGGAGGGCATTTTACCACATGAACGTTCGAACGAGCAAGTCTCGCAAATTGAAGAAGAACGCCGGCTATTTTTTGTCGGAATCACACGAGCAAAAGAAGAACTTCGACTCAGCCGGTCAGAACGCCGTGATTTTCGCGGTTCGATTACTTCTGTTATTTACAGCCGTTTTTTGTTCGAGTTACCGCGCGATGACAATTTGATTCAATTTCATTCGCCCAATGATTTTCTCAACGCAGAAGATTTAGGTTGCGGAATTCGATTGGTACGGGAAGAAACTCTGGAAGAATATATTCAGAGAGAAACGCATCAAATAGAGCACCAAATAGAAAGTCAGACAAAAAATCAGCAGGTAGAAAGCCAAATCGTTCGTGAGATCGAATACGACGACATTCACACCGAATACGAAAACGATGCGATTCATGAAGAATACGACGAAGAAGGCAATCTGATCCGGCAACGCCCCGCCGGAAAAAAGAAACCGGTCAAAAAATTTTCCATTTCACTCATGACCGCCGCCGAACTTCAACAACAACAGGAAAAGAATAAAACCGAAGACTAATGGAAGTTTCTAAAACTAAATTTTGTGTTATACTTTGTTCGTTGTCTAATAAGGATTGCGCGCAAAGACGCAAAGAAATTCAAGGTTAGTTTTAATTATTTTGTTACTGTTTTATTTCCATGATTAAGGTTGTTATTTTAGCGGGTGGTTTTGGGACGCGGTTTGCGGAGGAGACGGACACGAAGCCGAAGCCGATGATTACGCTTGGCGGGTTTCCGATTCTTTGGCATATCATGAAATATTTTGCCGAGTTCTCTTATGACAATTTTTATATTGCAACCGGTTACAAGGGTGACGTGATCAAAACGTACTTCACCAATTATCATCGGACTTGCGGTAGTGTGATGGTTGATCTTGCGACGGGCGATGTCACGAATTACTCGACTCCGCCCGAACAATGGAAAGTCCATTTGATTGAGACCGGCTTGACAACACAGACCGGCGGGCGAATCAGACGAATGGAAAAATGGCTGCGCGGTTCGGAACCGTTTTTCGCAACTTACGGCGACGGTTTGGCGAATGTTGATCTGAACGCGTTGCTTGAGTTTCACAAATCACACGGCAAAATCGCAACAGTTACCGCAGTTCGTCCGCCAGCCCGTTACGGCGTAATCTCTTTTGACAATTCCGGTACCGCCGTCATGTCCTTCAACGAAAAACCACAAACATCAGAAGGTTGGATTAACGGCGGGTTCTTCGTATTTAACGAACAAATTTTCGACTACATCAAAAATGATAACGACGCAATCGAACGTGACGGGTTGGAAAAAATTGTTGCCGATGGTGAATTGATGGCGTTTCGGCACGAAGGTTTTTGGCAATGTATGGACACGTTGCGTGACAAAATTTATTTGGAAAATTGTTGGAACAATAACAAAGCTCTCTGGAAAATTTGGAACGATCACCCAGAACGATCATGACAGCGTTTAACAGTCAATATAATAATTCGTACGATAATTGCCGCGTCTTTTTGACCGGTGCAACCGGTTTCAAAGGTTCTTGGCTGACAACATGCCTGCGAATGTTGGGAGCTAAAATTCGCGGTTATTCGTTGGATATTCCAAGTCAGCCGAATCATTTTTCGTTGCTGAAAAATGACATTGACGATTGTCGCGGCGATGTACGGAATTTTGAACAATTGAGCCAAAGTGTGCGGGAATTTGAACCGCAAATCGTTTTTCATTTGGCAGCACAACCTCTCGTGCGTGCTTCTTACGATGATCCGTTGGGGACTTTGTCAACCAATATCATCGGAACCGCCAACATACTTCAAGCGTGCCGCGCCGTTTCATCTATCCGCGCGGTTGTGATCATCACAAGCGATAAATGTTACGAGAACAAAGAATGGAGTCAGGCTTATCGTGAACATGATTCGTTGGGCGGACACGATCCGTACAGTGCATCGAAGGCGTGTGCGGAAATTGTTACGGCAAGTTTTCGCCGTTCGTTTCCGAGTGATCATCTGCTTATTGCTTCGTGCCGAGCCGGAAACGTGATCGGCGGCGGTGATTGGGCGAGCGACCGCTTGTTCCCCGACTTAATTCGCGCAACAATAAATCCAACCGAATCGAATAAGAACAACAAGAAAAACCAATCAACAACAGCAACAACAATCCGAATGCCCAACGCCATTCGCCCTTGGCAACACGTACTTGAACCGCTTCACGGTTATTTGTTGATTGGACAAAAATTGCTTGAAGGCAATAAAGATTTTGCCGAAGCGTGGAATTTTGCGCCGAAAACAGAAGGCAATTGTTCGGTTGGTGAAATTGTGAAACGCGCGGCGAAATATTGGGACAAAATAAATTATCAAATCGTTCCAAACAACAACAGCAGCAACGACAACAAACACGAAGCCGCTCAACTCTCACTCGACAGCACCAAAGCACAACAACGACTCGCTTGGCAACCCGTGTGGACATTGGAACGGAGTATTGAGCGAACGATTACCTGGTACAAAAATTTTTACGAACAAAATAAAATACAAACTCAAACACAAATCGAAGAATACATACAAAACCGAACCGATAAAAATTTTTGACCGCTTCAATTCGAGACGGCAAATAATTTGTTGCGCACAAAGGCACGAAGAACACGAAGAATTTAATTGCAAACATACCGGTTATCTTCTTGTCTTTATTCGCAACGAAAAATAAATACAAAATAAATTGTAACGCTTAAAATCGGACTCTTTGTGTCCTCCGTGTCTTTGTGCGCAACAAAATTTTTGTACCGTTTAAAATGGCTGTAATCTTGTAAGGTCAAAATTTTTGATCTTAAAGAATTATCGATAACACCTTAAGCGGATTAACTTATTCTTTTTTGTTTTAACTATTGTTTTCGTATTATTTTATTACCAACGAAGGTTATTTTTCTGTGGAACCGGCTGAACTGACAATTAACGTTTCGGACTTGGCGGCGACAGACCGTCTTGGGCAACTTTTGGCGAAATCGCTTCCTGATGGTGCTGTTGTTGCGTTAATCGGAACTCTTGGCGCGGGCAAAACACGGCTCATTCAGGCAGTGGCGCAATATTCGGGAATCGAACCCGGTGTGGTGTCAAGTCCGACTTTCGTGTTGCTTCATGAATACGATGGCGACAGACCGATTTACCATTTTGATGCGTACCGGCTTGCCGATGAAAAGGAATTTCGGCAACTCAGTCCTGATGATTACTTTGAAGGAAACGGAATCACGTTTGTTGAGTGGGCGGACAAGTTTCCTGCGGTCTTGCCTGAAGAACGGCTGGAGATCCGAATTGAAATCACCGGCGATACCGCACGCCAATTCCAGTTCCATGCCGTTGGTTCCCTTTTTAACGGAACAATACAACATCTGGCAAATGAAAACCGGAATTGGCAACAGCCGGCAATTAATCTGAA
>JAISQS010000580.1 GCA_031274045.1 Planctomycetaceae bacterium
TTGGGGGGAACATTGTGTTACTAAGGGAGAGGGAATCGATAACCAGTTGCGGATTGGTTGAGACTCAATATTGGTTATACAAATTTTCACGATGACATTTAAAAAAAGGAATTATCAATCGCAAAAAGTATACCACACAAGTTTTAAAATACATTTTTTTGATAATCGCGCAGCGACGGCATCATGCGTAACCGGTGATGTAGCGCAGCGCAATCACCGGAACATTTATGATGATTTTTATTATAGTTTGGCTTATGTTTGTTGGGGGTTGTTTTGGTAGTTTTTTGAATGTTGTGGTTTATCGTTTGCCGCGTGGTGCGAGTCTGTCTTTTCCTGCTTCGCATTGTCCGAAGTGTAATCATCCGATTCGTTTTTATGATAATATTCCTGTGTTTGGTTGGTTGATTTTGCGGGGGCGTTGTCGTGATTGTCGTGAGTCGATTAGTGTGCGTTATCCTGCGGTGGAGGCGATTTCTGCTTTGATTGCCGGAGTAATTGCGTTGGCGGTTTTTTATACGCACAAAAATATTTCGCAATACGATCTCGTCGTTGTAACGTTGTCGTATTTTGTGTTGGTTATGACTTTTTTTGCGGCGGGTTTGATTGAATTTGAGCGAAATCGAATACCGTTAAAAATATTTATTCCTGCGTTGATAATTTTTTTATTCACAACTTATTATTTATACCAAATTGATTTTTACAAAAATAACAAGTCAAATTTACTGATCAACTTTTTGTCAATAATAATTTCATACGCCGTCGTTCTCGCTGGTCAACAGCTCTATCACAAGTCCACTCAACCAAAATCATCCCAAAAAACAAAATCAAAAAAACAAAAAAAATCAAACACAATATTTTCAAACCAAACCCAATCACAACTACTCGCGACAGTAACCGCCGTTATCTATTGCGGCGTAAATGCAATACCTGCCGTTCTCATAACTATAATCGCCGCAATACTTATATCACGCCGCTTAAAGATAAACCGATTTCATTTAATATTAACCTGCACGACGCTGTTGACAATCATAGTTTTTTTAGCACGCAGATAACACAGATTATCAGGATTTACGCAGACAGATTTTATTATATTTCTTCATCTGCGAATATCGTTAAAATCCGCGCCATCTGCGTGCTTACAAATGGCGTTGATCTACGCTATGGTATGTTACCCGTTCAGGGTCGAATAAATCGGAGATTTACTTTCAAATGTACACTCCCACAAAAAACGAAATAGTCAGGAATTTTCAATTCGCAAATTAACCGCGTCACCCAGGTATTTATGAAAAAATATTCTTTTTGTGTTGTATCAATGATATTTTTCTTGATGCAAATATTTTTTGGTTGCATGTTGTTTGCAAACATTCCTATAGTTGATCGCGAGCGTTTGAAAATGGTTGCGGATGACATGCCTCTTGCGCGACCTGATGACAAGGAAGCTTGGAATTATCTTTTTGAATTATTGCAAAATATTGATCAAGCAGAGTTGGACAAAATTAAAACAACAAGCCAAAATCACTCGTCACAAATCGACTCAATCACAAATCACAAAACGGGCGAAATCACAACTTGTGAGATAGTTGGATTCACCGAGTTGGATCAACAACCTGCCGAGTATCGCGGGCGGCTTGTTCGAATCAGCGGGCGGTTAATTCGTTGCGAAAAAAAAAGAAACTACTACGAATCATGGGTTCTTGTCAATGATAAAAAAAATATTCCGATCTGTGTTTGTTCGCTTGAAATCCCGCCCGAAGCCGCACGATATATTATCGCATCGTTCAATTCCGCGTCACTAAATCAACAACCAAACACAACTACACCGCCGAATAATATCGTTGCGCAAAATAATCAATACAACCAAGACGGAATCATACCGCGTCAAAATCAAATTAACGTAACAACCACCGGATTCTTCTACAAAAGGCAACTCTGCATCTCCAATAAAAATGAAGAATTCACCGCACCAACAATCTTGACAAAATCTCTCTCAATCTCAAAAACAACCGAAAAAATAAACACAACACAAACAAATCAAGATACTTTTTTTTCGTTTGAATTTACGTTTACGGTTGTTCTCATATTCCTTGCTTGGATTATTTGCCGATTTTATTTTAGCTTTCGGCATAAGCGTTTTCTGTTAGCGCAACGGAAATTCTTGGAATCGGGTGAGAATAATTTTGACAAAATAAATATCAACAATAACAACGACACAAACAACAATTCGACAAACCAGCATGAAGATAATATTTCGCAAATTCGTATTGTTACGATTCTGCTTTTATTTGTTACGATAATTTGCTGTAACTTCACACCAAAAATTATTGGTCAAGAGACGAAGACATTTATCGACTCAAAACTGACGCAAACTCTTCTTGATATTGACGCGGATCAATGGAACTCGATTGGTGATGATAATAATTCTCTTGACGATTTTCGTGAAGAGATTTTGTTATTGATTGAAAGACTTAACACAATCGTTTCGCCCTTGATTTTAAGGGATAGCACGACGGCGATGTTTTCGGACAAACAGACTTTGCCGCCGGATTTACAATTGCGGCAACTCGTAATTGAACCGGAGAATTACAGAGGAAAATCATTTCTTCTCAAAGGATTTTTACGCAAAATTCAACAGATTCCATTGACTCAATCCGAGCAGAAAATCTGCGGCACAGCTTATCTCAATCTTGCGCTCTTTGAAATTCCTAATCAAGGTGCGGTATTAGTTCTGACTCCATTTGTGCCTCCGCAATTAGCCGATTTAACAAGACAGAATAAAATAGATCACAAAATAATCGACACCGAACTAACCGGAATCTACATCAAACGAATCCCGCTCACCAACCAAACAAAAATATTCGGCAATCAATTAAACAACGTCCAAAATGAAAACAAAAAAATACACCAAAATAATTCTGGCGACTCAGATTTGCGTGTGGAATATTTGCCGTTGTTGGTTTCGTGTCGGATTCGTTGGTTTCCGCAGTGGTCGTTTCTTGGTAGTTTGGGTTTTGATGTTGGTGGATTTGAGTTTGTTCCGTCGCTTTCGATTTCTGATTTGCGGCGTGATGATTTGCCGGTATCGCCGGTAATTGCTCATTTGAGTCGTGCTGAAATTGTTCGCCGCGCGTTCAAATTTACGGAGTTTGACAGAGAACCGTTTTATCGTTTACTTAACGTTGCGCAAAAAAAACCGGAGAGTGTGACAAAATTGACCAACTCAAAAAATCAAAATAAAACCGCACAACTCGACATAAAACAAAAATCATTTCCTGTTGCGGAATTGTTCAATAACATTGCCGGAGTGCGTGGTAAACCGGTTTTATTGCATGGTGTCGCAAAGCGGATCAATCAGGTTTTGGTTGATGATAAGGAGGTCAAGGAGTTATATGGTATTGAGCGGTATTATCAGATTTTTTTGTACACGGGTGATTCGCGTGAGTTTCCTTTGGTCATTTGTGTTGATTCTTTGCCGGAAGGGATGCTGACGGGATCGGCGAGAGATTACAACGAATCAATGTCGGTTACGGCGATTCCGTATAAACTTTGGGTCTATGAAACGCAGTCGGATTCCAATATCGATATTGATGCAGATGCCGGAGCAGATGCGGATGCTGCCGAGCAAAACAGGTCAAGACCGATTGCCGTACCGCTCTTAATCGGACAAGAAATACAATGGTACCCCAAAAAAAATAATAACATTACCGCAAAGTACATTTATCGAACCATCTCAATTTGCGCAACACTAATTCTCGTTTGGATTCTATTAAAATTCATTCTCTCCGCAAAAAAATCAAAATGAAATATCAATTAGTGAGACTCTGTTTGTTTGTGTTTTATTGTTGCGCTAATTTTATTTTTTTTATTCTTTTTGGTTTATTCGATTTTGTTTTCGTCGGAGTTTGCTTTTAGTTCTGGGGCGTACATGGCTTCGATTTTTGCGGGCAAAGCACTGAATTTTCCGGGTTGTTCAGCCCGCAATCTGTATGTTAACGAATGTTTTCCTTGCCGCAATTTGTAGACAAAAAACGCAACACGCTCATCACGAAATTCTACATACGCTCCCA
>JAISQS010000630.1 GCA_031274045.1 Planctomycetaceae bacterium
AGGGCGTTGCCCTACGCTAATGTAGAGACGCAATGCATTGCGTCTCTACTTTCAGGGCGTTGATACAGCGAATAAAAGATACAATGTAACACCCACACAAAATCCGAAATAATCAGAATTTTTTTATTTTTTTATGAACACATTAACAGGCAAAAATAAATAGAGTCATAATTTTAAACTTTTGAATACTATGTTTAAGGATAAAACATTAGTCATTACGGGCGGCACCGGTTCATTCGGCAATGCTGTATTGAGACGGTTTCTCGAAACGGATATTCGGGAAATACGTATTTTCAGCCGCGACGAGAAGAAGCAAGACGACATGCGGCATCAATATAATAACGATAAAATTCGTTTTTATATTGGCGATGTTCGTAATAAAGGCGGACTTGATGAAGTTGTGACTGGTGCTGATTTCGTTTTTCATGCTGCCGCGTTAAAGCAAGTTCCGTCTTGTGAATTTTATCCGGTTGAGGCGGTGAAAACCAATATTATCGGAACGGAAAATATTCTAAACTCCGCAATAAATGCCGGTATTAAAAACGTCGTCGTTCTCAGCACCGACAAAGCAGCGTATCCGATTAACGCAATGGGAATGAGCAAAGGTCTCATGGAAAAAGTCGCCTTTGCGAAGTCGCGAATCGCGTTGCAAAAAGGTTGTACGATTTGCGCTACACGTTATGGAAACGTCATGGCATCACGCGGCTCCGTGATTCCGCTCTTCATCCAACAAATAAAATCAGGATTGCCAATCACTGTAACCGATCCGGCAATGACGCGATTTATGATGAGTCTTGATGACGCGGTTGATCTGGTTTTGTACGCTTTTGAAAATGGAAATTCCGGCGATCTGTTCGTTCAAAAATCACCGGCAGTAACCCTCTCGACATTGGCTTCGGCAATGAAAAAGATTTTCAATGCCAATAACCCGATCAAAGTCATCGGAACACGTCACGGAGAAAAATTGTACGAAACGTTACTCACGAGAGAAGAGAAACTTGTCGCGCAAGATTTGGAAGGATATTTTCGCGTACCGCTTGATAACCGAAGTTTGAATTACGATTCGTATTTTTCTGAGGGCAACGAACGCGTCAGCAAATCATACGATTATCATTCTCACAACGCACCACAACTCAACGAAGAAGAAATGATCGAAATGCTCGTGAATTTGCACGAAATTCAAGATGATATTACTGAAACCGGTTTTGTACAAGTCCGAAAATTAAAAAATGTTGCATAATTTTGTATGGAGAATAATTATGAAAGTGCTTGTTACTGGCGGAGCAGGTTTTATCGGCTCCAATTTATCAAAGCAACTCCTGCAAGAGGGACACGATGTTGTGATTCTCGACAATTTGCTTTCAGGTTATCGTTGTAATCTTGATGCTATTCCTAAAGCAAAATTTATAGAAGGAGATATACGTGATTCGAATAGCGTTAATAAAGCGATTGATGGGTGTGAGGTTGTTTTTCACTTGGCGGCTTCCGTTGGAAACAAGCGGTCTATTGATTTTCCAATCGACGATGTCGAGATTAACGTTCTCGGAACACTTACCATCTTGGAAGCGATGCGCAAACATAAAGTACGAAAAATAATTGTATCCTCATCGGCAGGAATTTTTGGTGAACTCAAAACTCTTCCGATCAAAGAAGACCATCCGGTTGAACCTGATTCCCCTTATGGTTGTACAAAACTTTGCGAAGAGAAACTCAGCCTTGCTTATGCCAAACTGTACGAAATAGAGGCGGTCTGTCTCAGATATTTCAATGTTTATGGTCTCAATCAACGGTTCGATGCGTACGGAAATGTGATTCCAATTTTTGTCTTTAAGTTGCTAAAAGGCGAGTCAATTACCGTCTTTGGTGACGGTGAACAGACTCGTGATTTTGTTAATGTTAAGGATGTTGTTCAAGCAAATATTGTTTCAGGATTAAATCGCGGCGTATCCGGGGCGTTTAATTTGGGAAGCGGTACACGGATTACCATTAATCGTCTTATCGAAATGATTAAATCGTTTATCAACGAGCCCGTCGTTGTTAAATATAGGGCGGAACGTCCCGGTGATGTACGGCATAGTTTGGCAGACGTGAATGCATTGAAAAAACAACTGAATTTTGTCCCTTCCATAACAATGGAAGATGGGTTACGAGAATATATCAACTGGGTAAAAACTACTTTATAGCTAAAAAGAGATCGCATAACATATTTAAAAGTTGGGTGTTTCTGCTGTTTCTATTCACAGATTCACACAATTATTATTATGTTTTGAATTTCAAAAATATCGTCAGTAAAAATCCGCACTCGCGTGTGGATAAAAGAATAGAATAATTTCATGTCAAAAACAATTCTCATAACAGGATCATCAGGTTTTCTTGGAAAGAATCTTTGTGAACATTTATCGCAAAGAAAAGGCATTGTTTTGAAAACTTTTGATCTTGAAAATTCGATGGACGAATTGAGAAGATTCGTCGGTGTTGCTGATATTATTTTTCATTTAGCCGGTGTTAATCGACCGTTGCAGTTGGATGATTTTGAGACGGGCAATGTAGGCTTTACGCAAACGTTGTTAAATGAAATTAGTCAATCCGGTCGCAGACCGCGTGTTATTTTTAGTTCATCTATTCAGGCGGAATTGGACAATCCTTATGGTAAGAGCAAGAGGTCAGCGGAACTATTGCTTGAAGATGCCGCGAGAAAAGATGACATACGGCTTTCGATTTTTCGTTTACCGAATTTGTTTGGTAAATGGTCGCGTCCGAATTATAACGCAGTCACTTCGACATTTTGTCACAATATTGCAAATGATCTACCGGTGCAAATCAATGATCCGAGTGTGATATTGAATCTTGCTTATGTGGATGATGCGGTTGGTGCGTTTTTGAAGGAGATGGAGAAGAAGCCGTATCGGGATCGATATCGGCATCAATATATTGTTGATCAGTCGGCGATTCCTTGCAAAAAAATTACTGTCGGTGAATTAGCGCAACGAATATACTTTTTTCGGAATATGCAAGAGACGTTATTGATCTCTGATTTCTCAGATCGGTTCAACAAACAACTTTACGCAACATATTTGTCTTATGTTCCAAAAGAACGATGGGAATATGGAACTGAAATAAAAACCGATGATCGCGGTAATCTGGCTGAACTTGTCAAGTCAACATCATTCGGGCAAATGTTCGTGTCAAAAACTAAACCCGGAATCACACGCGGCAATCATTATCACCATACCAAAACGGAAAAATTTATGGTTATTTCCGGCGAAGCTGTTATTCGTTTTCGTCACATTCATCATAATGAAATTATTGAGTTTTCTGTTCATGGTGATCATTATCGTATTGTTGATATTCCGCCCGGTTACACTCACAGCATTACAAATACAGGCACAACCGAATTGATTACATTGTTTTGGGCAAGTGAAATATTTGACTCCTCACAAGCCGACACATATTTTAAACCGGTCACGCTTTAATTATTGAAACGATTATTGAATTATGAAAGTTACAACCATAATCGGAACTCGTCCTGAAATTATTCGCCTGTCGCGTGTGGCGGCGGTGTTGGATTGTTATGTCAATCATAAGATTGTGCATACCGGACAAAATTACGACTACGAACTCAATCAGATTTTTTTTGATGATCTGCAAATTCGTAAGCCGGATTATTTCCTTGAAGCGGCAGCGAAGACGGCGGCGGAAACAATTGGAATGATCATTGCAAAAACGGATCTATTGCTCGGTGAGATTAAACCGGACGCGGTGTTGATACTTGGCGATACAAATTCATGTTTATCCGCAATTGCGGCGAAGCGTCGCAAGATTCCTGTTTTTCACATGGAAGCTGGGAATCGTTGCTTTGATCAACGAGTGCCGGAGGAGATCAATCGAAAAATTGTTGATCACATCAGCGACATCAATATGCCGTACAGTAACATCTCACGCGAATATTTATTGCGTGAAGGTTTGCCGCCGGATCGCGTTATTAAAACCGGAAGCCCGATGTATGAAGTGTTGCATTATTATAAAAATCAGATTGACGTGTCAAAGGTGTTGTTGCGTTTGGGGCTTAAAAAGTACGAATATTTTGTCGTGAGTGCGCACCGAGAGGAAAATATTGATGATCCAAAACAATTTAATAAGTTGATTCGTGTACTCAACAATCTTGCGGTTAAATTTGGAAAACGAATCATCGTATCAACGCATCCGCGAACGCAAAAAAAATTTGACACTAAGAAAATTCCGCTCAATCCGCTTATTGAATTGATGAAGCCGCTCGGATTTCACGACTACAATCATCTGCAATTAAACGCGTTTGTTGCGATGAGTGACAGCGGCACGATTACGGAAGAATCTTCGATACTAAATTTTCCGGCGTTGAATTTGCGCAACGCACACGAACGCCCCGAAGGCATGGAAGAAGGCGCGGTTATGATGACAGGTCTCGAATGGAATCGAATCGAAGAAGCAATCAACATCCTACAAAAACAACCACGCGGCGATGAACGATCATTACGAATCGTCGAAGATTACAACGTACCAAATGTCGCAGAAAAAGTCGTGCGGATTATTTTGAGTTACACAAATTTCATTAACAATGTCGTCTGGCGAAAGGAATGAAATGAATATTTTATACTTGACTCAATTTTTTGATCCGGAGCCTACTTTTATCAAACTTAATTTTGTCAAAGAATTGATTACGCATGATCATCACGTTGATGTTTTAACGGGATATCCCAATTATCCAAATGGCAAAACTTACGATGGCTATAAAAATGTGCGGCGCAAAACAGAATGGCAAGATGGAATCCGTATCGTAAGAGTTCCTGTTTATCCAAGCCATGATCATTCCGGTTTGAAGCGGATTATAAATTATGGTAGTTTCGGTTTGAGTACATCAGTGTTGGGTTTGTTTGGTCTAAAACCAGATATCGTTTTCGCGCTTGGGATTCCTACTGTAGATTTTACATTGTCATTGTTTCGATGGTTCAGACGGAGCAAAATTGTTATTCAAGTTCAGGATTTATGGCCTGAATCCGTTACGGAATCAGGTATGATGCGGAATAAAATACTTGAGAAGATTCTCTCTTGGCAATGCCAAGCGTTTTATCGGAAGGCAAATGGTATTGTTGTCATATCAGAGGGGTTCAAAGAAAATTTGATTGCGAGGGGAATAAAACCTGAGGCTATCGAAATTGTTCATAACTGGTGTGATGAGCAATCAATGCGACCCGCTCAATTTCGGGAAAAGTTACCGGAAGAACCATTTACAATTCTCTTCGCCGGAAATATAGGGATTTTGCAATCATTGGAAACTGTACTTGAAGCTACGTTGTATCTACAAAATCAAAACAAAAATATACGTTTTCGTTTGATCGGTCACGGGGTTAAAGTGAGCGAATTAAAAAATCGCGCGGCGGAACTTAAATTGACCAATATCGAATTTATACCGCCCGTTCCTATTGATGAAATTTCATTGGAATATGACAAAGTTGATGCGTTATTAATACACTTAAAAGACATAAAATTATTTGAAATAACAGTCCCATCAAAGACGCAAGCGTATCTTTATGCAGGTAAACCGATACTCTGCGGAGTACGGGGTGATACGGCAACATTGATTGAACAGGCACGTGCGGGATTTTGTTTTGAACCGGAAAACGCTGAAAGTCTCGCGAATACTGCGATCAAGATGTCGGAAATGACACACGAACAACTCGCCGAAATGGGACAAAATGGTCACGAATATTACATGAAACATCTTTGTTTCAAAAAAGGAGTTGACAAAATTGACACATTTTTGAGGAAGGTTATTGGACAATAAATTATTGATCGGTATAGGCGGTACATTTGGTTTTATTCAAACTGTACCTCGTTGTACCACACATCTTTTAACACACGTTTTTTTGAGAATACGAAATAGACGGAAAATACGAAACAAACAAAATAATTCGTTCGTTAACGACGGTGGGCTTGTCCCCGAAACGATTGTTTCATCCGCTTGCGTTAGCAAATAATTGATTGACGACGTAAGCGTTTCATAATAATTTGTCTCGTCGGTAGCAAGCTGCCGTCGCTAACGTCACGCGAATGCGTTTATGACTTGTGTGGTACAAGACCTAACGCCTCACTGCCTAATGCCTCAAGCATTCCGGTAAAACATACATCTATGACCGCCGAATGTATATTAACCAACATTAAACTATTTTCAATATAACATGAACATATCAAAAACACATGATCATCATACGATCAGAATGGCAACCCTATCTGATCTGAAACAGGTCGTGGTTGTTCATCAGGAAGCATTCCCGAATTTTTTTCTTACGAAAATGGGCAAACATTTTTTGTATGCTTATTATAAAACAGTCTTGAGTTATCCTGAATCAATTTTTATTGTCGCAGTTGATGAAGCAGAAAAAAAGATATTGGGTTTTGTGAGCGGATTCATAAATAATATTCAATACTATCGCTATATGGAGCAGTGTAAAAGAACGTTATTATTTCCAACTCTGCTTGGTTTTTTACACAACCCGTCAATGATTGGGCAGATAATCATGAATCGAAAACGTATCTCCGGTATTTCACAACAGACGGCTGAATCATCATCGCAAACTTCAGAACTTAGCTCCATAGGAGTTTTGAATGACACAAAAAATACCGGTCTTGGAAAAACCCTCACGACAGAGTTTATTAAAATATCCAAAGAAAAAAATGCAGACCACATTATTTTGACAACAGATGCTCGAAATAACGATCATGTCAATCAGTTTTATCTGCGACAGGGATTTGAACTTGTTCATACATTCATCCAGCCGCCAAACCGTGAAATGAATAAATATATTTATCACATAAAATAGACAATGCAGTCATTGTCATGAAATATCACTTTTTACACTTGAAAATTCCCTTTCGCAATCGTAACAAATATGATTTTGTTGCCTATTTGAGCTACGGATATTGAGTCACAAACGACTCGCAACTGGTACAAATTTCCCCACCCTTAGTAACAACGAAGCTACCCCAATCCGCGCCCTTATCCCCTTATTCACAATGTTTTAATAAGGG
>JAISQS010000189.1 GCA_031274045.1 Planctomycetaceae bacterium
TTGGGGCGTTGCCCCGAGTGGTGTTTGTGAATCCCTTTCGTAGGGCGTTGCCCTACGCTATGAGCTTGTTGCCCTTTCAGGGCGTTGATACTGCGAATAAAAGACACAATGTAACACCCACACAAAATCCGAAATAATCAGTAAAATTACCGATCATTTCGGATTTTGTATGGGTATTACATTTGAAAGTAAATCTCCGTTTTATCCGCCCCCGAAAGGGTAACATACCATAGCGTAGAGTAACGCCTTTATAAGCACGCAGATGGCGCAGATTTTAAAGATATTCGTAGATGAAGAAAAATGAAATCTGTCTGCGCAAATCCTGATAATCTGTGTTATCTGCGTGCTAAAAAAACTATAATCCCACAAAATCCGAGATAATCAGTAAAATTACAACTCAACTTTACAACTCAATTTACAGTCAAATAAATTATGCGAGCTTATTTGACCAATACATGAATCGTTATACCATTGAAATAAATTAACATGTCAAATCAAAACCGTTCAAAAAAAGATTTAAACAAACGAGCAGATTCAAACAAACAAACACCCGTCGGGTCAAAAGCTGCTCCGCCGGCATCTCCACAATACGATAATTTCTTAACCGAATATGATCTTTATCTTCTTGGTGAAGGGACTCATTGGCAAAGTTATGAAAAACTTGGTGCGCATTTTCGTGAAGTTGGCGGAGTTCGCGGTGTGAATTTTGCGGTGTGGGCGCCGAACGCAACTGCGGTTAGCGTAATCGGCGACTTCAACCAATGGAACGCAACTGCGAACCCCATGCACAAACATATTCCATCCGGTTTTTGGGAGACATTTATTCCGTCTATTGAGGAATGGTCAACTTACAAATTTGCGGTATTCAATGGAGGTCGTTGTTGTGAGAAGTCTGATCCTTTTGCGTTTTTTGCGGAGGTGCCTCCTTGTACTGCGTCGCGTGTTGTTGAGATAGATCGTTATCAATGGCGTGATTCGGAGTGGCTTGAGTTGCGGAAAAATTTTGACTGGTTGCACAAACCGATTTCGGTTTATGAGGTTCATCTCGGTTCGTGGCAACGTCCGGGCGAAGAGCCGCACAAGTGGCTTACGTACCGTGAAATTGCGGACAAATTGGTGAGTTATGTTTCTGAGATGGGTTATACGCATATTGAATTTTTGCCGGTGTCGGAGCATCCGTTGTCGGCGAGTTGGGGTTATCAGATCATTGGTTATTATGCTGCGACCAGCCGTTATGGTACGCCTGAAGATTTCATGTATCTGGTTGATTTGTGTCATCAAAAAGGGATCGGTGTAATTGTCGATTGGGTGCCGGCACATTTTCCGCGTGATGGTCATGGGCTTTATCGATTTGACGGCACCGCACTCTACGAACACGCCGACCCGCGTCAAGGAGAACATCGCGATTGGGGAACTTTAATTTTCAACTACGGTCGCAACGAAGTACGCAATTTTCTCATCTCAAACGCACTTTTTTGGATTGACAAATATCACATAGACGGTCTGCGTGTGGATGCTGTTGCGTCAATGTTATACCTGGATTACAGCCGCGACGAAGGCGACTGGATTCCAAACGAATTCGGCGGTCGCGAAAATCTCAAAGCAATCGAATTCATAAAAACAATGAACGAACAAGTCGGTACGCAGTTCCCAAATGTACTGACAATCGCGGAAGAATCTACCGCGTGGCCAGGTGTCTCAAGACCTGCGTATTGCGGCGGATTAGGTTTTTCTCTCAAGTGGAATATGGGTTGGATGAATGACTCTTTGCGTTATATGCGGCATGATCCGATACATCGAAAATTCCATCACGATGAGTTGACATTCAGTTTGATATACGCCTTCCACGAAAATTTCGTTTTGCCAATTTCACACGATGAAGTCGTTCACGGCAAAGGCTCAATTCTGGATCAAGTTCCGGGCGACCTTTGGCAAAAATTCGCGAACGCGAGATTATTGTACAGTTATATGTGGACTCATCCGGGCAAGAAATTACAATTCATGGGTTGCGAATTCGGGCAATGGAACGAGTGGAATTTTGACGAGAGTTTACAATGGCATCTTTTACAATGGGAACCGCACAAAGGATTGCAGGCGTGTATTGCCGACTTGAACAAGATGTATAAAAACGAACCGGCGTTGTATGAGATGGATTTTGACGGGAATGGGTTTGAGTGGATTGATTGTCATAATTGGGAGACGAGTACGTTTGCGTTTATAAGAAAGGCGAGGCAGTGGCCTGATTTTTTAGTTGTCCTTTGCAATTTTACGCCGGTGCCGAGACGAATGAAGCTTGGAGTACCGTTGGCTTGTTATTATGAGGAGATATTCAGCAGTGATTCCGTTTTTTACGGAGGCAGCAACACCGGAAACGGACCCGGCATACAAGCAACCAACGAAACCTCACACGGCAGACCCGCATCAATCGAAGCATTCTTCCCGCCGTTAGCAGTCTCAGTACTCAAGCCAAAACTATAGAATACACACACGCTCTCTCTCACCAAATACAAATTTGATTGCCGTTAGCGATGGTATGCTTACTACCGTCGCTAACGTCTGTTTTACTTTCAATCAAATTAAATGTCCGGGCTTTGATTACGAAACAAGTTCATTATTTTAGCGTGGGGCAAAACTCCGCAAATACTATGACTTCAAAACAAATTCCTTTATCGAAACCGGCTTGGGTTGGTTCGTTGTTGTTTCATTTTATTCTGTTTTTGGTGTTGTTGATGTTGAATTTTCAGCAGGTGCGTAAGCCGGTGTCTATTGAGCGTCACGCAGCCGGCGGTATTTTGATCAAGCAAAAAAACGATAGAGACACCTCATACATCGGCGAGCAAGGAATAGAACATATTGACCAAATGCCATCGAAAACGGAAGCGGATATTCTTGACGGTTTAGTCACGCAATTTACGCCGTTGCAACCGCCGGAGCGTCCCGGAATTGGGCGTAAGTTAATCGGTTCTCAAAGTTCCGATCATGCGTCATCTGAGATGAGTGAGTCGTTTGAATTTCTGGCGGCGGCAGGTGTGAGTGATTTTGGGGCGGAGGGGATTGGTGGTGGTAGTGGGAAAAAGCGGTTGCGGGTATTTGATGTGCAGGCGGAGGGGACAAAATTCATTTTCGTATTTGACAAATCCGCCAGTATGACTGAACGCGGCGGCATACCGTTCAATGCCGCAAAAGCAGAGTTGCTGCGAAACGTGAACGAACTGGACAATGAAAAAAACAAATTTAACATAATTTTCTACAACGATGAAATTCATCAATGGCATGAAAACGCAATGGTTGATGCAACAAAAAATAATCGTGAAGATGCTATACGATTTATAAAAAGCGAAATTGCGCGTGGGGGAACGAAACATTTAAAACCG
>JAISQS010000064.1 GCA_031274045.1 Planctomycetaceae bacterium
TTGGGTGTTTTTTGATTTTGTTTGGGTGTTTTTTGATTTTTATTGTTAGCGAGTGGAAGTTGGAGGTTTGTTTTGGATTGGTTTGGGGGGAAATTTTTTTGCGATAGCCGGTAAATCAATTTAACCTCAACCACAATTTGTCCACACACAAAACAGATACTATTTTTCAATTTTACAAACCATAATTACAGAATTTTATTCACGTGTTTATTTATCAATCATTGCTTTGGTTTCTCCCTCTTGTTGGGGTTGTTTTGTTGATTCATTTGATCAACATGTTTCGGCATCGTCGGGTTGAGTGGGCGGCGTTGGAGTTTTTGCTTGCCAGTTACAAGCGAAGCCGCACGCGGATTCTTATGCAGCAATTTTTGCTCATGCTGCTTCGTATGTTGGCGGTCGCCGCCGTTATTTTTATGCTCGCCCAACCCAAATTTTCCGGCTTCTTGAGCGACCTGTTCGGCGGAAAACCAACTCACCACATCGTCTTGCTCGACGATTCCTTTTCCATGAACGACCGAAACACCGCACAAGGAGACGGCACCATCTTCGATAACGCAATCAACATCATCAAACAAATCACCGATAACGCAGAAAAAAATAACAACAACGATAAACTCACCATAATCCGACTCTCAAAAACATCCGCAATCGAACACGGTGAATTGCCCGATGTTGCCGAGTTGACATTGAACGCGGACGGCTTGCGGATAGTGCGTGAATTGGCGGGGAATTTGCGACCATCACAATCCGCCGCCGAACCCGCAAATTTGTTCGCCCCAGCAATCAAACTCGTCCGGCAATCCTCCACACGAACAAAACCCGTCGTCTATTTCATCTCCGACTTCCGAAATAAAAATTGGCAAAATCCGGCAGAGATACTAAAACAAATCAACGAAATCCACACCATCGGAGGCACAGTCCGAATGATTCGCTCCGTCGACGACGAACGCGCAAATCTCGGCATCACATCAATACAACTCGTCGACGGAATCCACGCAGCAGATGTCGGTATGCTCGTCGATGTCGGATTGGTGAATCACGGACACGAAGACGTTTTGAATACCCATCTGTCTGTTTTTATCGACAACACTACACAAACCGGAATCACCATTCCACGAATCAAAGCAGGCGAAACTCTCAATCCGCCGTTGCGTTTTCCCGTCAGCTTTGGCGGCGCGGGGAAGCATCGTGTTGAAGTTCGCTTGCAACCGGACGCGATTGCGGACGACAATATTAGATCACTCGTCGTCAATATTCCCGCCGCTATTGAAATCTTGCTCATCGCCCCCGAACGACGCACAGGTGTCTTTGATCCGGCACAATTTGTCCGTATTGCACTTGCCCCGACCGGAATAAAATCCGGCATCCGCACCCGAACAGAATCGCCTAGCTTTCTAGCATCAAACCCACTCAAACAATTCAGCGCAATCTTTCTGCTCGAAGCCATGCCGCTCGAATTAACCGCCCTGCAAGCCCTCGAAGAATACACCGCACAAGGCGGCGGCGTCGCAATCTTTCTCGGCGCAGACAGCAACCTCGACTTCGTTAAATCATCCCTGCACAAAAACGGCAACGGGCTATTCCCCTTCTCGCCAATCGCCGCAACACAACTTGACCCAGACCTCCTCACAAATAAACCCGACATAAATATTGTCAGCAAACACCCCGTCTTCCGCCTATTCAGCGAAGGAGATAATCCATTGCTCGCAGGCGTAAAAATCGAACGCTACATCGCCGTAAACACACAAACAAAACCCGCCGAAACCAACACTCCAACAGATGCGAACAACACAACACAACAAACAACATTGATTGAACCACAAGTCGAGATACTCGCCCGATTGCGCAACGGTCATCCGCTAGTTGCGGAGAAGAAATTCGGCAAAGGGAAAGTGATTTCTTTTTTGACATCTGCCGCACCGGTGTGGAATAATTGGGGCAAAGGGAATCCGAGTTTTGTAGTGGTGATGTTGGAGTTGGCGGCATCGTTGTCAAATTTGCAAAAAGAGACAGACCTACTGCTCGTCGGCAATCCGATCCCAATTGAAATAGATTCATCACAATTTGAACCGAAAATAGAAATCAAAATTCCGCCAAAAGAAGGCGAAATAACAGAATCAACAGCCAAAATAGAATTGATCACCGACAACGACGGATTCGCAAAAGGGACTTTCAACGAAACATTGAACGCCGGTTTCTACGAAGTCCTCCTCAACTCACACACAAACCAATCCGAAACAACAAACGAACTCTACGCCGTCAACGTCCAAGCAGATGAAGGCAATACGGGGTTGGCGGATTTGTCGGAGTTGACGACGCATATTCGCGCAGTCAACGCAACATTGGAAAGCGCGGCAGGATTTTCGACTTCATTTGACTTCGCAAGCAATCGCTCATGGAGCGACGTTTTTCTCTACGTTTTAATTCTGTTCCTGATGGCGGAAACTTTCCTAGCCGGTCGCATAATTCCGCCAAGCAAACCAAAATAACACAAAATCACCAAACCCCGCCGCGTTGCCGGTTTCAATTTAACGTTCAACAAAAAGAAAATACAGGAGTCTCAATTATGTCAACAAATTTAGAAGCGGAGGTTGTGCGTAATCGTTCGCGGTTTACGCGGCGTGTGGTGTGGTATATTGTTTTAATCTTATTGTCAATTCTTTTTTTGGTGTTCTTATATTTTTGTCTTGTGCCGTCGCGTCTGATTATTTCGCCGGAGACAACTCTCATCACAAAATTGAACGCTAACGGAAAGCCGGATTATGTTGGTGCTTTTTTGCTTGAACATAACGGACAATTGACAAACCCCGACGATAACGGATTACGCATGGTTATCGAAAAATTCGGACCGCATGTTTTGGAGGATGCTACTCACATAGAAAATTATGTTTGGGAAGATTTGCCAAAAGACAAAACATACAAGGGCGCATGGTATAGAAAAGAATGGATTCCATTTTGCAATGCGATGTCAATCGATCCGACAAAGAAACCGGTCGAATATAAATCAATCCGGGAAAAATTGGAGGAGATAGAAAATTCAAAATACAACAACCATCGATATCTGGCTCAATTGACAGATGAACCATGGCGAGCGGAAGATCATCCTGAAGCGGCTAAATTTGTTGAGGAGTCGGCGGAGGCGTTGGCGGTTTATGCTGCTGCCGCAAAAAAACCTCAATGGATATGTTATCGAAAACAATCAGACAGTTTGGCTAACATTCACCTTATTGATCTTGCGTTTACTCATGGTGCGTGCCGTGATTTTTTGATTCGCGCAAACGAACGAATCAGCCGCAACGATATTGCCGGAGCTTTTGATGATGCCGTGAGTATATTGCGTATTGGGCGGCATGTTCAGAAAGGTTCCGTAACAATTGAAAGATCGTCCGGTATTCGTGACGAAATGTACGGAATAAACGTTATCCAGTCAATATTGACTCACTGCAACCCAAACGCGGAACAGATACGCCAATTTATAAATGAATTAGAAAAACTCCCCAAGCCGATTCATATCCCCGATAAAACTATGTTATTTGAAGAGATGATGATTTTGGATTCTTTGTTTAATACCCGTAACAACGACTTATATAACAGTCTGGTTTTTAATTCACGGTCGCCTTATGAGACATCCATATTTTATCTTTTGACAAAGTTACCAATTGATTACAATATCGCAACAAAACGAATTCGGACAAATTTTAAGCAATTTGAAGAACTGTCCAAAGAAAACGACACCAAAAAACGTATGCAATTTTATTTCAAATTTGACGATGATATCAAGCATCTGCACGAGATTATTCTCAATCCGTCGGAGGAGTTGATTCGAGTGCCGCTTATTACGAACCGTTCTATATTGTTAGCTGATTGTATGTTTTATTATTGTTTTGCTGCACATTTTCGGTACGAGTTATTCAATGAAGCCCGAATGGAAGTACAAAGAGACCTGCTTCGCGTCTCGCTCGCTTTGGAACTATACCAACGCGAAAACGGTCATTATCCCGACAAGTTAGAATCAATTGCCCCGAAATATATTGACGCAATCCCCGAAGATCCATTCACCTCAAAAGAATTAACATACAAAAAAATCGACAACGGATACATCCTCTACTCATTCGGTCAAAATAAAAT
>JAISQS010000109.1 GCA_031274045.1 Planctomycetaceae bacterium
TTTCGGTGCGGTTTGTTTTTATTTTTTGTACAAATTAAATTTTTTTTTACCGCTATGAAAACCAAGTTAAGTTTTATTGTAACGATAATTTGTTTCTGCGTTTTTTTGTCGGCGGTTGCGATTGCCCAAAACGCGGACTTGTCCCGTAACACGTACCTCAACCAATCACAAACCCCAATCTCATTTGAAAGCGGTTATCGAAGAGTGAACGAGCCGATCATTTACGATGTTGCGGAAGACAATATTGACGGTGATTTGTCAAATATGACAGACAACAATTTGACAACACCGAATTACAAATTCATTACCGTCAATGATAGTGTTGTCCAAAAAGCGAATCGTATCAGGTTTACGGATTCCAATGTTACGGGTGGCAATGCTGTTGCAAACCGTAATATTCAAGCCGGTCTTTTCGGTAATGGCGTATCGGTTTGTGAGCCGGTGACGTGTGATCCGGTTTGTGAACCTATGATGGAGGCGGTTGATTGTTGTGAGCCGGTTTGTGTTGTGCCTTGGTATTCTCGTGTGCAATTTTACGGCTGGCTTCAGGGGGGACTTTATGCGAATGCGCACGGCAGCACGACAGAGCGTTATCATGGTATAAATCGTGCGGGCAAAAATGATCTGCTTCAAGATTTGCCGTCCGGCAACGGTTCAACGTTAGGAAATGTGCGTCAAACCGGTGCGGTATTGAATCAACTTTGGTTTGGGTTGAAGCGGGATTTGGATACGAGTCTTGGGTTTGATTGGGGATTTCGCGGTGAGTTTTTATTTGGAACTGATGCGAGGTTGGTGCAGAGTTATGGTGATGCGACGTTTGATTATTGGTCGCTTCGGCGTGATTATTCGATTGCGATTCCGCAGCTTTATGTTTCGTTTGGTTACAGAAATTTGTCGGTCAAGATTGGCAAGTTTGAATCGCTGCTCGGTTATGAACATATTCAAGCGGTAGATTCGCCGTTCTATAGTCATTCAAATTTGTTTTACGCAGAACCGCAATCTCATAGCGGAGTCTTGTTTGATTACAATATCAATCCTGATTTTTGGGTTAGTTTAGGATACGTGCAAGGATCAGATTCAACGTTATCAAATCGCTTTGGCGACAACGGTCTTATTGGCGGTATTTATTGGCGGTGTTGTCCGTCGATGACGTTTTGGTATACGTTGTATTATGCGAATCGCGGGTCGGGAGTATTTGCCAACGGCGAACCGCATCCTGACGGTGATGAGTTCCGTCATACATTGGTGATGAATTGGAAGTTGACATCGCGGTTCGATTACGTGTTCCAATGGGATCTCGGTTCGCGGCGAATAAGTCCCGGTAATAGCGACAACGCCTCATATTTCGGTTGGGCGCAATACTTCACATACAGAATCCACTCACGATTAAAATGCGGAATAAGAATAGATCAACTACACTCACAAAAACTCATGGCAAATTCAGGTTTCGCAAGACCGAACACTTTCATAAATGATTTCAAAGGCGATCTCTTTGGAATAACAATCGGAGCCGAATGGACTCCATACCGCAACTTTAGCTTCAAACCGGAAATCCGATTTGACTACTCCGACACAAAAAACACCTTCGGAGGCGGACACAAACGCGACCAAATCTCATTCGGCTTCGGAATCGTATACGAAATTTGATCAACACCCAAAACAAATCCCAATAGCCACGCAACGGAAACGGACTGGAACGCGGGCGGGACACCTCGTTATACCACACAAGTTTTTTTGAGAATACGAACCATACGAAAAATACAAAATAAACGAAAAGAGGTGATGGTAAAATTTCGTTTGTTTCGCCTATTTTGTTTATTCCGTATTCTCTAAAAAAATAAGATATCGAAAGATGTGTGGTATAGCAAGGCATCCCGCCCGCCTAAGTGTATTAGGCAATCGGACGAGTTTGGAAGGAACGCCAAGACGTGTCGGAGTAATTATGAGTGAGGAATTCCGAATTCGGAATTAAAGATACTGCTCCTAATTCCGCATTCCGAATTACGCATTCCGAATTACAAACAGAGGCGGGTGGGATGCCCGCGTTCCAGTCCTTCGCCGCTTCGCGGAATTTTTCTTCTCTTGCCGATGCGCGGTTTAATTTTTTCGCAGGCGTTCCATGAGGTTTTGTAATTCTTTGACTTCTGAGGCGAGTTGTTGGGCGGCGTTTTCGGTTGTTGTTGAGAGTTCGACATTCTGTTGCGTGATTTGGTCAACATCTTGAAGAGTAACAGAAATTCGATTGACGCTGACCGACTGTTCTTTTGACGCAGACGCAATCTGCGAAATCAAACCGGAAACATCCGAAACTTGTAACGCAATCTTATTCAACACTTCAGCAGTCTGATCCGCAACCGTAACTCCACCCTCGATCTGTTGGTTGCTCTTGACAATTAGTTCTTCTGTTTCCTTTGCCGCTTTAGCACTGCGTGCCGCGAGATTGCGAACTTCCTCCGCAACAACCGCAAAACCCTTGCCATGCGTTCCCGCTCTCGCCGCCTCAACCGCCGCATTCAACGCAAGCAAATTCGTTTGAAACGCAATATCATCAATCGTCTTGATAACTTTACGCATATTTTGTGCGTTATCTCTGATGTGATTCATTGCCGTAACCATTTCCTGCATTCGTTTTTGACCAAGAGTTGCGGCTTGTGCGGCGTTACCGGAAAGATCGTTGGCGTTAGTTGCGTGGTCTGCGTTTTTCTCGGTCTGTTCGTTCATTTGACGCATGTCGCCGGTAATCGAGTTCAAACTTTCGGCTTGCCTGTTTGCCCCTTGCGAAAGTTCCTCCGACGCACTGACAATATTCGACGTTTGCTCAACTGTTGACTTGATGAGTTCGTCAACTCGTAAGATCAAATGATAAACGTTTTCACGATCCGAAACGTCTTTGAATATCTCAATCAAACCGTCTTTCGCTCCGCGCACATCGGTAATGTCATTTGAGGTAACATCCCAATGACGACCGCTAAATTCAGTTTGACTCAATGTCTTACCATTTGAACGAAGCAGCCGGATTCCGCAATTTTCATAATCGTCACCAATAATCGGCTTCCAAATTTCTTCAACGCTTTGCCCTGTACATTCTGAAAGTTGCTTTTTCAACAAAGCCAATCCGGGTTGATTGACGAACAAAATATTCATATTCGTATCGGTAACGGAAATGGGATCATTGGAAGCGTCGAGAATTTGGCGGTAACGAAAATCGCGGGCTTCAATCGAACGATTAACCCAACCCGCAAAAAGACTGCCGATAATAACGGCAAAAATCAGAATCACCACCGCAACAACACCGGAACGAATCAAAGATTGTTTGGATAAGGATTGGGAAACATCAATGAGTTTTGTAATCCGGTTATCGAGTTCTTCGACGAATTGAGTATTTTGTTTTTCGATTTGGTTGACCATTTCGTCCATACTTTTTTTGGCGGAATCGCGATGTTGCATGACGCTGGCAACCGGCGCGACAACAACAAGCGTCCACATTTCAGGATAATCGCCAAATTGAATCGGCAGATGAATACTCAACATCTCCTCACCGGTTTCGCCCATCATCGTTTTGCTGGTGTAGATGACGGACTTTTTTTCTTTGATGTATTTACTTGTCTCCGCCAACCCCTCTACTGTTTGGATTTGCCGGTAAATTTGTTCGTCTTCACCGTCGTCATTTTTTTCTATTGCGTAGTTAATTTTTTCGTTTGGGTGATAAATAATCCTGCCGCCGGGGCTGAGGAACATTGCAAAACCATTTCCGAACGGTTTATTTTCCTTGACAATTTCCTGAAGTTTTTCAAGAGCAATATCAATTCCCGCCATACCGAGAAACTGATCGTCCTTTAATATCGGCACACAAAACGAGGTAATCGGGATTCCACCGTCAACATAAGGTTCTGTAATAAATTCTCGTTTGGTGTCGCGCGTGGTGACGTAATAGTTACTCGAACTGGTCAGATAGTCGTCAAGAAATGCGCGGACAATTTTAGGTTCTTTGGTTTTTTCATCTTCGCCGCGATAATACCAAGGGAGGAACGCCCCTTCGGAAACGTAACCATTTTTGGCATGATCCATTTCGGGGTCGGGATTTTCTTTGCCTGCAAATTCATGGTCTTTGCCGTCAAATTGATTTTTTTCCCAACCGCTGAACACGGCGGTTACGTCTTGATTTGTTTCAAGATAGTTGTAGAAAAATTTTTCGATACGTTCGCGGCTTGGCGTTTTGTTGTGCTTTTCCGCGTCGGTTTTCTCGAACAGGGTCATTGCCGCAATATCACGGGCAGCAACAAACGGCGTATCCATGACGGTTTTGATTTTTGCGGCGATTTCGTTGCCGACGTTTCGCAACCCGTCAATTGCGGCTTCGTTTGTCGTATTCCAAATATCATCTCCGACGGTTGAAGCGTTCTTGTTCAAACCTTCGAATAACGCTTTATTTTGTTCTTTGACATTTTCCGAAACAGCGTTCAATTCAGTAACATTTCGTTTCGCCATATCGAACATGTCATACGTCAACACCGAAGTTGTCACAACAACAATCGAAACAGCAAGCAGGACAATACCAATTAAAAGGAACCGATCAATTCGCATTGGTTATAGAAGTTTAAAATTAGGAGGTAGAAGTTGAAAATGAAATGATTTTTAACGAGAACAGCCCCTTCTATGCCGCGTATCTTTTTGGTGATTTGACGGCGGCAACTAGAAGGGGCTATTTGTTTTTGTTATTCTCTTGGAGTTGTTCCGTATTTTGCTTTTAGTTCTTGCCACATGGCTTGGCTGTCTTTGGAGAAGGAATCTTTTGCACCGAGCAAAGGTGATTGTGCTGATTCAAATTTTCTTCTTGCCCGCCCTTCGTCGCCGTTTTGGTCGTATGCTTTGATCAGATGCAACACATACAACGGACCCTCACAGGACAAAGTGACCGCTTGTTCCAGCGGCTCAATCGCGTCGCCCGCCCTGTCCGCGTTCAAGAGAATCAAACCCTTCGTGTCCAGCAACTCAACATTGTCAACACGTGTTGCGAGTGCGCGGTCTATCATTGCGATTGCGCCGTCGTGATCTTTATTGACTTTTGAGCGTAGCATTGCGAGGTTGTTGCTGAATAGGGCATTGTCCGGTGCGAGTTCCAGTCCTCTTTGGTAGAGCGTCATCGCTCTCTCCGGTTTCCCGCGAGTTAGCCAATAATTTGCAAGAACCATGAGCAACTCGGGACTGTCCGGCTTCTTCGGCTTAACATCAACCGCGTCCGGCGAAATGTCGAATTGTATCTCAAATTTACCCGCAAGATTATTGTTCAGCTTGAACGAACCAATCTCCGCGAATCCGCGCCACTCAACATGATAACCGCCTTTAATCGGAGTCACTTTGCCTTCCTTGATTGGGGTCAGGCGAATCGCGTCGGGGTCAGCGGTTGGCTCTACGGCAGGGGCTGTCAACGGAGTAGCGGTCGGATCTGCCGCAGGATTCGTCAGCGGATTCGTCGGGTCATCTTGACCAAGAACAACCACCGCACAAACTCCCGACAAAAGCACCGCAACAACCAACATAATTGCCGAAGCAATCATCCCATCAATCATCTTTCTCATCTTTCTCATCTTTCATTCTCCTATCTAATAGGTTTCAATTTTTTAGGTTTAAATTTTTTATCTCAATCAAACGTTAATATACTTTTTACACTTGAAATTTCCTCTTTTATAAATTCACGGTGAATATTTATACAACCAATCCTGAGTTTTAATCGATTCGCAACAGGTAACCAATTTCCCCTCCCTTAATAACGA
>JAISQS010000153.1 GCA_031274045.1 Planctomycetaceae bacterium
TTCACGATTCCCACCGCGTTGCGGTGGGCTGGATTATATTGCCCCGTTGGGGCGTTGGGAATTTTATTGTAATCAGGTTGATTTAATGCGGGTATTTCACTGATGTATTACGTTTTTTCTAAAGCGTTGAAGTATTTCGCTGATATATTACAAAAATTATTTCGTTATGTTTCGCATATTTTGAGAATACGAAACGAAATTCGGGGCGATATTTTCAAAAGAGTTTTCAAGTCTTGAATCTTCCCATGATTTTTTCTGTTTGGGTGGACATTTCAAATACTATTTTTGCTAATTTGTTTCTCAATATTTCGTAGAATATGAGGGCGGGTATTGCGATGAAGAGTCCGATTGCGGTTGTTAGAAGAGCCATTGAGATTCCGCCTGCCAGATCGCTTGCGTTTGGTGCGATGCCTGATTGGGCAATTACGCAAAACGTTTGAATCATTCCCACAACAGTTCCAAGCAACCCAATCATCGGAGACACACTTGCAATCAACGCCAAAAAACTTAACCGATGTTCCAAAACCATTATCTCTTCCTCCGCAATATCATTCATCATTTTTTCCGCAGTTGCGTAGCCTGCTGACATTTTTGCAAGACCTGCCGCGAAAATTTTTCCTTGTGATGAATCGCTTTCTTTTGCTAACTCGTATGCGGCTTGGTATTCTTTTTTGTCCAGAAGTTCCACAAATTGACTCATCAAAGTTGCGGGCATGATATTGTCGCGGCGTATTGCTAACCAGTTCGTTATTGCGAGCGTCAAAAAAATTACAGAATCAACTATAAAAATCGGCGTAAAGATAGGACCGACAGATTTAATACTCCAATATAAATACGTCTCATTCTGCGCTTGTTGCAATGCGTTATCTTTTTCGTTGGTGTTGCCGGTGACTGCGTCTGCTTGGGCAAAAAGCGAAATACGTAGATCAATTGTCTCGGCTGCGCACGGATAAAAATCAGATAATAATCCAAATAATATCGACAGACTCAAAGGAACAAAAATTATACGAATTAAAAACGGTTTGTTCATCTTTTGTGATTTGCAGAATGTTTTTTTTGAGATGTATTGTGTTGGTTTTGGCGGCAGGTTTTGTCATAAGTTACAACCGTAACTACAACCATAACCTGCCGCCTAGACCAATTCTAATATGTACGGTTACCCTCAATATTTTCTATTCATCTTCGGGTACTGTAATGTCGATTACTTCCTGTGCGGGGATAATTTTTCCGTCGTATTCTCTAGCTGTTTTCACCAACTTTGCAATTGCAAAAATAACACTGCCGTCAATCTTCAATGAAGTAAAAATAGTCGAATCTTTTACTTCGTTTGTTACTGTAATTTTAGATGTATTACCGACGTTATTGATTATTGCGAGGAAGTCTTTAACGGCTTCTTTATCTTGTTCTTCTTTTGCAAAAGCCTCAACCCCGATTTTATTCAGGAGTTGTCCGACAGCTTGCAGGTCAAACAGCATGGTTGGTTGTTTTGGGGTAGCGGCATCGGCAGTTGCTTCCAACGCAGTCTTCAACGCTGCCTCAGTCTTGTCCGCATCAACTCCACCGGCAAGCACAACCGCCTTCTTATCACTTATTGCCGCGAACAAGTTGTAGGTATTACCGATCTTGAGTTTTGGAAAATCGCTTGCGCCGTGTTGTTGTGCGATTTCGGCAAACGGAATTTTGAGCGATGAAATTGAATAACCCGCAATGGTTTTATAATTCCGTTTCAAGTTATCCGCTAAAAATTTTTCAAGTTCTTTTCTGCTATCGTCATTTTCAGCATGGCGTGCTTTGACAACATTGATAACAGCGTCAAAAAATTTATCCAGTTCGCCAGCCTCGCTGACATTCAACGCAAAAAAACCAGTTCCTTCCGTATCAAGCCACGCCGCGTAATCAATTTTGTCTTGCTTGTAAAGAGAGAGTATGATTTTCTGCAACGAATTGACGGCGATTTCAGCATTTTTCTCTTCTGCCTCGCTTTCAGCCATTTCTTTTATCGAATCCAAAGCACCTTTAGCAATCAACGCAAATTGTTTCTCAAGAATATCGATTACCTCTTTGTAGGTGTCAGGATCGGGATAATAACCCGATGTAAATAGTTCCGTATCGTTGGCGTACAGTACCGGCGTGTTTTTAGTTTTTATGCCAGCGAAATTTGTCTTACGATTTTTTCCGAAGTCGATAATTTTTGACAAAATTTTGGAATCTTTACTCGCTTCTACTTTGACTTCGCCCACGACATCAAGCGTTTTTGCGTCAACAGCATATCCCAATATGACATTTTTGTATTCATCAAAAAACGGCTCGCATAATTCGATTGTGTTTTGAAGATTTTCAGCCGCATCGGGATCGGTCATTGATGCAAACATTATGAGCGGTGCGAGAATTTGCGAGACGGCATCATACGTGGTGTTCGTCAATTCCACCTTAAAACCGAGCTTGTATTTATCAAGATCGGCAAGCAACGCCTTAGGATTTGCCGGAATCGGTGCGCTGGATGTCTCCGGCACAATAACCGCATACCCCTCTTTTTGATAACCAATAAAAGACAACGCCGGACTGACAGCCGCTCTGAATTTACCGTCAGCGATCTTTGAAAACTTAAAAGGAATATTAGGCAAAGAAAATTTTTCAAGATCGTTTATCGGAGCAATAAATAATGGATCATTGAAATCCTCACCATTGCTCCGAAAAACTAGCCCCAAAGGCTCTTTTTTATTGATTCCTTCGATCGTGTCGATGATACTAACATTTTGATCGAATTCATCACCATCTACGCCAACAGCCGCCGCGACTTTTTTTGCCACAGCAAGCAGACTATTAACATCAGCAATTTTCACCGTCAAAACTGGTAACGGTTCATGCTTTTTTTTTTCTGATGCGTCACGCGCAAT